>NZ_JBEYID010000036.1:0-50271 GCF_040635605.1 Streptosporangium sp. NPDC006930
GGCGAGATCCCGAAGAACCCGGGATCGAACTCCCCGGCCTCGTGCAGGAACCCACCCTCACGCACATAACTGGTCCCCCGGCTCTCCCGATCCGGGTTGTACAACGTCCCGAGGTCCCAGCCGCGTGACGTCGGGAACCCGGTGATCGCGTCGGTCTCCTCGACCACCAGGCGCCACAAGTCCTCCGGAGAAGACACCCCACCCGGATAACGACACGCCATCCCCACGATCACCACCGGATCGTCGGCCACCGACCGCACCACCGGCGAGAGCACATCCGCATCGGCCCGCTCACCGAGCAACTCACCCAGCAGGAACTCCGCCAGCCCAACCGGAGTCGGGTAATCGAAGACCAGCGTCGCCGGCAGGCGCAGCCCGGTCGCCGCGTTCAACCGATTGCGCAACTCCACCGCGGTCAGGCTGTCGAAGCCCAGCTCAAGGAACTCCCGCCGAACATCCACCGCCTCCGGCGAGGCATGCCCCAGGACCACCGCCACCTGCGCCCGCACCGTCTCCACCATCAACCGCACCCGATCGGCCTCACCCAACCCGGCCAGCCGCCCCACCAGCGCACCGTCACCGACCATGACCGACGACGCCGCCGATCTGCGCGAGCCCCGCACCAGCCCGCGCAGCAGATGCGGCACCTCACCACCCACCCGCACCGCCGCCAGATCCAACCGCGCGATCACCAGCGCCGGACGATCCGTCGCACTCACCGCGTCGAAGGACGCCAGTCCCTGCCCAGGCGAGAACGGCGCCATCCCGGAACGCGCCATCCGCCGCAGATCCACCTCATCCAACCCGCCTGTCATCCCCGCGTCCTGCGCCCACGGACCCCATGCCAACGAACGCCCGGCCAGCCCTCGCGCTCGCCGATGCTCCGCCAGCGCGTCCAAGAACGCGTTCGCCGCCGCGTAGTTGCCCTGCCCCGCCCCACCGAACGTCCCCGCCACCGACGAGAACACGATGAAATCGGCCAGATCCTCATCTTGGGTCAGCTCATGCAGATGCCACGCCGCATCCACCTTCGGCCGCAACACCGTGTCCAACCGCTCCGGTGTCAGCGACGGAATCGTCCCGTCATCCAGCACACCCGCGGTATGAATCACCGCCGTCAACGGGTGTTCCTCCGGCACTTCGGCCAGCAACGCCGCCACCTGATCCCGATCGGCCACATCACACGCCGCGATGGTGACCTCGACCCCATGCGCGATCAACTCGGCCCGCAACTCCACCGCCCCCGGAGCATCCAACCCCCGACGGCTGGTCAGCAGCAGACGACGCACCCCCCGCTCGGCCACCACATGCCGCGCGAACAAACCCCCCAGACCACCCGTACCACCAGTGATCAACACCGTCCCCTCGGAATCCCAGACCCGCCCCTCACCCAAATCAGAGTCAGCCCCGGAGCCGGACGACGCCGCCCGTACCAGCCGGGCAACCCACACCTCACCCCTGCGCACCGCCACCTGCGGCTCACCCGAGGCCAACACCCCCGCCAACACAGACGACGACAACTCATCGTCGATGTCCACCAGCACGAACCGACCAGGATTCTCCACCTGCGCAGAACGCACCAACCCCCACACCGCCGCAGCCCCCAAATCCACGACCACCTCACCCTCACCCGCGACCACCGCACCCCGCGTCACCACCACCAACCGCGAACCCACACACCGCTCATCGGCCAACCACCCCTGCACCAACCCCAGAACACGAACGGTCAAAGCACGCACCGCCCCCACCACATCCCCGTCAGACCCCACCACGACGGTCACCACCTCCGGCACCACCTCCAGCGCCGCCAACTCCGCCACCGGATCCGATGCCGGATCCAGGGACAGCTCGGCCGTACGACTGACGGAGCCGGACACCGAGGAGGTCGCCGTCTCCGGCCTCCGCACCCACTCCTGGTGGAACAGCGCGTCCCGCCCCAGCACCCGACCGTCGGCGACGGGGAGGTCCTCCGTCGATACCGGGCGCAGCAGCAGTGAGCGCACCGAGAGCACCGGCTCCCCGACCACGTCCACCGCGCTCAACGACAGCTCACCATCACCCACCCACGCCAACCGCACCCGCAGCACCGACGCCCCACCCGCGTGCAGACACACCCCACCCCACGAGAACGGCAACCGCACACCCTCAAAACCACCCAGATCAGCGAAAGCCACCACATGCAACGCCGCATCCAGCAACGCCGGATGCAAACCGAAACCACCCGCATCGGCAACCCGATCAGGCAACACCACCTCGGCGAACACCACACCGTCCTCGCCACGCCAGGCTCCCCGCAACCCCTGGAACACCGGCCCATAACCCAGCCCGCCCTCGGCCAGCCGCTCGTACAACCCATCCACCTCGAGCACCGACGCACCCTTCGGCGGCCACACCCCACCCTCGAAAGGCTCGAACCGCTCCCCGGCCTGGCCGTCGGACGCCAGCACGCCGATCGCGTGCCGTACCCAGGGTTCCTCGTCTCCGGCCTCCGCAGGGCGGGCGTGAATGCTCACCTCACACCGGCCTGACTCGTCCGGTGTCCTCACCCATACCTGCACCGCCACCGCGTCCCGTTCGCCGAGCACCAGCGGAGCGGTCAGGGTGAGTTCTTCGACCAGGTCACAGCCGACCTCATCACCGGCCCGTACCGCCAACTCCAGGAACCCGGTACCCGGGAAGATCACCGTCCCGCCCACCATGTGATCGGCCAGCCACGGATGCGACGTCAGCGAGACACGGCCGGTCAGCAACACCCCATCCGAACCGGCCACTCCCACAGCGGCTCCCAGCAGCGGATGGCTCGCAGCCGCGAGTCCCGCCGCCGTCACGTCTCCCATCTGCGAGCCGACGCCATCGGGCCAGAACCGTTCGCGCTGGAAGGCGTACGTCGGCAGATCCACTCGGGCGACCCGGGGAAGCGCCGCCGGCCAGTTCACCGGCACCCTGCGCACGTGCAGCGCGGCGAGCGCCATCATGATCGATTTTTGCTCGTCCTGGCCCCTACGCAGGGCCGGTACCAGCAGCACGTCCGGATCCGCCGCCGACCTCGCCTCCGCGCCGCTCGCCGATCCCGCGAACGCAGCCCCACGCGTTATCCCACCGGTGTTCGTGTCAGCGAGCGCGGTGAGGGTGTCGTCGGCCATCGCGGTGAGCACACCGTCGGGGCCGAGTTCCAGGTAGGCCCGCACCCCCTGAGCGTGCAGGGTGCGCACGCCGTCGGCGAAGCGAACCGCGCCACGCACCTGCTCCACCCAGTACTCCGGCGAACACAACCGCTCCGCCGTCGCCGACTCCCCGGTCAACGTCGACACGATCGGGATCTCCGGCGGGCTGAAGGAGAGCGACCCGGCCACCGCGCGGAACTCCTCCAGCATCGGGTCCATCAGCGGGGAGTGGAACGCGTGCGACACCCGCAACCGCTTCGCCCTGATACCCCGCTCCTCCAGGGCGGCGGCCACCTCCAGCACCGCCTCCTCAACCCCGGAGATCACCACCGAGGACGGGCCGTTCACCGCCGCGACCGACACCTCCTTCTCCCGCCCGGCCAGCAGCTCGACGACCTCCTCCTCAGAAGCCGCCACCGCCACCATCGCCCCACCCACAGGAAGCGCCTGCATCAACCGCGCCCGACCCGCCACCAACACACACGCATCCGCCAGCGACAACACCCCCGCCACATGAGCCGCCGCGATCTCCCCAACCGAATGACCCGCCAGCACATCCGGCCGCACCCCCCACGACGACACCAACCGGAACAACGCCGTCTCCACCGCGAACAACGCCGGCTGCGCCCACCCCGTCCGATCCAGCAACCCCGCCTCCACCGACCCCGGCTCGGCGAACAACACCTCACGCAACGACCCCTCAAGCAGCGGATCCAACTCGGCGAACACCGCGTCCAACGCCGCCGCGAACACCGGGAAACGCTCATACAGCTCCCGGCCCATCCCGGCGCGCTGGCTGCCCTGACCGGTGAACAGGAACGCGACCTTGCCTCCGCTCCGCACCGAACCGGTCACCACGCCCGGATCCACCACCCCCCGCGCCAGCGCCGCCAGGCCTCCCACCAACTCCGCACGCCCGGCACCCACCACCACCGCCCGATGCTCGAACGCCGACCGAACCGTCGCCAGCGACACCCCCACCCCAGCCAACCTCGACCCGGACAAACCCTCCACGTGCGACAGCAACCGCTCCGCCTGCGCCCGCAACGCCACCTCACTACGCCCCGACACCACCCACGCGACAGCCCCGCCGTCGACCTCCTCACCACCGGCATCCACCGGTACCTCCACCGGCACCGGAGACTGCTCCAAGATCACATGCGCGTTGGTGCCGCTGATCCCGAACGACGACACCGCGGCCCGGCGCGACCGCTCCACCCGAGGCCACGCCCGTGCCTCGGTCACCAGTTCGACCGCGCCCTCGCTCCAGTCCACATGCGAGGACGGCTCGTCCGCATGCAGCGTGCGCGGCACCATGCCCTCGCGCATCGCCATGACCATCTTGATGATCCCCGCCACACCGGCGGCCGTCTGGGTGTGACCGATGTTCGACTTGATCGATCCCAGCAGCAGCGGCTCCGCGGTGTCGCGGCCCTGTCCGTAGGTGGACATCAGCGCCCGCGCCTCGATGGGATCGCCCAACCGCGTCCCGGTGCCGTGCGCCTCGACCACGTCGACATCCGACGCCGACAGTCCGGCGCTCGCCAGCGCCTGACGAATCACCCGCTGCTGCGAGGGACCGTTCGGCGCCGTCAACCCGTTCGACGCACCATCCTGATTCACCGCAGAACCACGCACCACCGCCAGCACCCGATGACCATTACGCCGAGCATCCGACAACCGCTCCAGCACGAGGATGCCCACGCCCTCGGCCCACCCCACCCCATCGGCCGACTCCGCGAACGACCGACACCGCCCATCCACCGACAAACCCCGCTGCCGAGCGAACCCGATGAACGTGTTCGGCGTCGACATCACCGTCGCCCCGCCCGCCAACGCCAGCGAACAATCCCCAGACCGCAACGCCTGCGCCGCCAGATGCACCGCCACCAGCGAGGAGGAGCACGCGGTGTCCACCGTCACCGCCGGACCCTCCAACCCCAGCGTGTACGACACCCGACCCGACGCCACACTCGGCGCCGTCCCGGTGCCTTCGTAACCCTCGACGGCATCACGCTGGCCGAGACCTTCGACCACCTCGCCGACGGCCGCCTGGTGCACCCGACCGGCCGCGTTGCCCAACGCCAGACCGTAATCGTTGTACATCAAACCGGTGAACACCCCGGTCCGACTCCCCCGCAACGACCCCGGCTCGATCCCCGCCCGTTCCACCGCCTCCCACGACACCTCCAACAACAACCGCTGCTGCGGATCAACCGCCAACGCCTCACGCGGCGACATCCCAAAAAACCCAGGATCAAACTCATCCGCATCATGCAAAAACCCACCATGACGCGTATACGACGTCCCCACCCGACCAGGATCCGGATCATAGATCCCCTCCAGATCCCACCCCCGATTCGTCGGGAACCCAGTGATCGCGTCAGTCTCCTCAACCACCAGACGCCACAAGTCCTCCGGAGAAGACACCCCACCCGGATAACGACACGCCATCCCCACGATCACCACCGGATCGTCGGCCACCGACCGCACCACCGGCGAGAGCACACCCACATCGACCTGCTCGGCGTCCACCGAGCCGAACAGCTCCCCGTGAAGGAACTCCGCCACGCCGTACGAGGTCGGGTAGTCGAAGACGAGCGTCGCGGGCAGCGACAGCCCCGTCGCCGTGGCCAGCTGGTTGCGCAGTTCCACCGCGGCGAGCGAATCCAGCCCCATCGCGCTGAACGCCTGATCGGGCTCCACCGCATCCCCCGACGCGTACCCCAGCACCACCGCCACGTGTCGCCGTACCAGCTCCTCCAGCACCCGCCGGCGTTCGGCCGTGTCCAACCCGTCCAGGCGCCGCCGCAAGCCGTCTTCTCCGCCGCCACCTGCGGCCACCCGGATCGGCCGCCTCGCCGGTACCAGCCCGCGCAGCAACGCCGGTACCTCGCCGCCACGGCCCCGCATCACCTCCGTGTCCACCCGCAGCGGTACCGTCAACGCCGCGTCCGTCCGCACGCTCACGTCGAACAGCCGCACGCCCTCGGCCGCGGACAGCACGGGCAGCCCGAGCCTGGCCAGCCGGTCCCGGTCCGCGTCGGACAGCTCGGAGCTCATGCCGGTGGCCACATCCCACAGCCCGTACGCCAGCGACGTCGCCACCAGTCCTCGCGACCGTCGATGGGCCGCCAGCGCGTTCAGGAACACGTTCGCCGCCGCGTAGTTGCCCTGCCCCGCCGCCAGGACCAGCCCGCCGGCCGAGGACACCAGCGCGAACATCTCCAGCGGCAGATCCCTGGTCAGCTCGTGCAGATGCCAGGCGGCGTCCGCCTTCGGCCGCAGCACCGTCTCCAGCCGGTCTCGCGACAGCGCCTCCAGCACGCCGTTGTCCGCCGTTCCGGCCGCGTGCACCACACCCACCAGCGGGGCCGAGTCGGAAATCGACTCCACGACCCGTACCAGCGACTCCCGATCCCCGACGTCACACGCCATCACGCGAACCTCGGCGCCCAGCGCCGTCAGCTCCCGCACCAGCGTCTCGACGCCCTCCGCCGACGGCCCTCGCCGGCTCACCAGCAGCAGGGAACGCACGCCGTGATCGGTCACCAGACGACGAGCCAGCAACGCCCCCAATCCGCTCGTACCTCCCGTCACCAGCACCGTCCCCGCCGCCAACCCGGCGGAGCCGTCGGCCGGCTCGGCGGAGTCCGGGCCCGAGCCGTCGGCGGGCCGCTCAGGCCTGGCCATCCTGACCAGCCGGGGCACCAGGAACGTCTCCGACCGCACCGCGAGTTCCGGCTCGCCGGAGGCCACCGCCGCCCGCACCGCCGCGTCCCGTTCCTGGTCCTCCTGAAGATCCAGCAGCACGAAGCGCCCGGGGTGCTCGGCCTGCGCCGCCCGCACCAGTCCCCATACCGGCGCGACCGTCACATCCACGTCCGCGCCCTCGCTCACCGCCACCGCGCCCCTGGTCACCACCACCAGAGGTGCCGATCCCCGGCTCTCCCGCTCCAGCCACGCCTGCAGCGCCTCAAGCACGTCTCCGGTCACCGAGCGCACCACGTCCGGCGTCTCGCCGGTCGGCGGTGCCGCGCAGTCCACCACCGCGATCGAGTCATCGGCACCGACAGCCGGGCCGGACACGTCGGAGGCCTGGTCGGCGGCGAGCGCGGACCACTCCGTCACCCGCGCCGAACCGGCCGTGGGCATCTCGATCGGGTTCCACTCCACCAGGAACAGGGACCGCTCCCCTGCCGCGCCCAACTGCTCCGCCGACACCGGACGCCCCACCATCGATCCCGCCGACAGCACCGGTCGGCCGTTCTCGTCGGCCACGTCCAGGACCAGCGTGTGCTCGCCCGAATGCCGTACCCGCACCCGCAGCGTCGAGGCGCCCGCCGCGTGCAGCACCACCTGCCGCCACACGAACGGCAACACCGCCCGCCCGCCGCTCGCCACGCCCGAGGGATCGATGAGTGATACGTGCATCGCCGCGTCCAGCAGGGCCGGATGCACACCGAACCGCCCCGCCTCCGTGGCCATCCGCTCACCCAGCACGACCTCGGCGAACAGCTCCTCCCCTCGCCGCCACGCCGCGCGCAACGCCTGAAACGCCGGACCGTAGCCGTAGCCGACCTCGGCCAGCCGTTCGTAGGCCCCCGTCACGTCCACCTCGGCCGCCCCCGCCGGCGGCCACTGCACCAGATCGAATCCCGGCTCCTCCGCTCGCTCTGCGAGCACTCCCTGGGCGTGCAGCGTCCAGTCGCCGCCCTCTCGCCCGTCCGCCCGGGAATACACCCGGACCGCGCGCCTTCCGGCCTCACCGGGGCCGTCGACCACCACCTGGACCCGCACCCCACCGGTCTCCGGAAGCACCAGCGGCGCCTGCAGCGCCAGTTCCTCCAGCACCGCGCAGCCGACCTCGTCGCCCGCGCGGACCACCAGTTCCACGAATCCCGTTCCCGGCAGCAGCACCCGGCCCAGAACCTCGTGGTCGCGAATCCACGGGTGGGTCGACGCCGACATCCGCCCGGTCAGGACCACCCCGTCCGACTCCGGTGACACCATCACCGCTCCCAGCAGCGGGTGGAGCGCCGTCTCAAGCCCCAGACCCCGCGCGTCCCCGCCTCGCCTGCCGCTCGGCCAGAACCGCTCCTTCTGGAAGGCGTAGGTGGGCAACTGCACCCGGCGGGCGTCGGGGAGCACGGCCGGCCAGCTCACCGGTACTCCACGCACGTACAACCCGGCCAGCGCCGTCACGATCGTCTTCTGCTCGTCCTGGCCTCCGCGCAGTACCGACGCCAGCAGCGCGTCCGGACCGGAAGCGGTTCCGGCCTCCACGTCGGCGAGCGCTGCGAGGGTGTCGGACGCCATCGCGGTGAGCACACCGTCGGGGCCGAGTTCCAGGTACGCCCGCACACCCTGCTCGTGCAGGGTACGGACGGCGTCGGCGAAGCGGACCGCGCCACGGACCTGCTTCACCCAGTACTCCGGCGAGCACAACTGCTCGGCCGTGGCCTGCTCCCCGGTCAGGGTCGAGACCACCGGAATCCGCGGCGGGTCGTAGGTGAGCGACCCCGCCACCACCCGGAACTCCTCCAGCATCGGGTCCATCAACGGCGAGTGGAAGGCGTGCGACACCCGCAACCGCTTCGCCCGGATCCCCCGCTCCTCCAGGGCGGCGGCCACCTCCAGCACCGCCTGCTCAACACCGGAGATCACCACCGAGAACGGGCCGTTCACGGCCGCGACCGACACCTCACCCTCGCGCCCGGCGAGCAACTCGGCGACCTGCTCCTCGGAGGCCCGCACCGAGACCATCGCCCCACCCGCGGGCAACGCCTGCATCAACCGCGCCCGGGCCGCCACCAGCGCACACGCGTCGGCGAGCGACAACACACCGGCCACATGGGCCGCAGTGATCTCCCCGACCGAATGCCCCGCCAGCACACCCGGCCGCACCCCCCACGAGGACACCAGCCGGAACAACGCGGTCTCCACCGCGAACAGCGCCGGCTGCGCCCACCCGGTCCGATCCAGCGCCTCAGCCTCAGCCGACCCCGGCTCGGCGAACAACACCTCACGCAACGACCGGCCACCCAGCCCTCCGGCCGATCCACGCTCCACCCCCTCAAGCAACGGATCCAGTTCCGCGATCACCGCGTCCAATGCCTGCGCGAACACCAGGAAACGGTCATACAGCTCCCGGCCCATCCCCGCCCGCTGACTGCCCTGGCCGGTGAACAGGAACGCCGGCTTCGGCTCCGGCCCGGCCACCCCGCGCACCACACCCGCACCCGGCAGGTCCTCGGCCAGCGCACCCAACCCGGCGAGCACGCCGTCACGATCACCGACCACCACCGCCCGATGATCGAACGCCGACCGCGTCGTCGCCAGCGAGAACGCCACATCGGCCAGGCCAAGATCAGGCTCACCCTCCAGGAACGACGCCAACCGCCCGGCCTGCGCCCGCAACGCCCCCGCAGAACGACCCGACACCAGCACCGGCACCGGCACCGCGCCCGGTTCGACCTCGCCTCGCGGAGCCTTCGGCTCCCGCCGCGCCTCGTCGGTTTCGGACTCGGGGAACTGCTCGATGATCACGTGCGCGTTGGTGCCACTGATCCCGAACGACGACACCGCGGCCCGGCGCGGACGGCCCGTCCGCGGCCATTCCACCGGCTCGGTCAGCAGCTGCACCGCGCCCGAGGCCCAGTCCACGTGCGAGGAAGGCTCGTCCACATGCAATGTCCGGGGCAGCACCCCGTGCCGCATCGCGAGCACCATCTTCATCACACCGGCCACGCCGGCCGCCGCCTGCGTGTGACCGATGTTCGACTTGATCGACCCCAGCAGCGCCGGCCGGTCCTGCGGCCGGTCCTGGCCGTAGGTCTCCAGCAGGGCCTGGGCCTCGATCGGGTCACCCAGCGTCGTACCGGTCCCGTGCCCCTCCACCGCGTCGACATCCGACGTCGAGAGCCCCGCTCCGGCCAGGGCCTGACGGATCACCCGCTGCTGAGACGGACCGTTCGGCGCGGTCAGACCGTTGGACGCGCCGTCCTGGTTCACCGCAGAGCCGCGCACCACCGCGAGCACCTCGTGGCCGTTGCGGCGCGCGTCCGACAGCCGCTCCAGCACCAGCACCCCGACACCCTCCGACCAGCCGACCCCATCGGCCGAGTCGGCGAACGACCGGCACCGCCCGTCAGAGCTCAGACCGCCCTGGCGGGAGAAGTCGACGAAGGTGTCCGGGGTCGCCATCACCGTCACCCCACCGGCCAGCGCCAGCGAGCACTCACCCGAGCGCAGTGCCTGAGCCGCCAGATGCAACGCCACCAGCGACGACGAGCACGCGGTGTCCACCGTGACCGCCGGACCCTCCAGACCCAGCGTGTACGACACCCGCCCGGAGGTCACGCTGCCCGTGGTCCCGTTGACCACGATCCCGCGCAGTTCCTCCGGTGCGCCGTCTCCCGTCGACGGATAGTCGTGGTACATCATCCCGGCGAAGACACCGGCTCGACTGCCCTTCAGGGTGAGCGGGTCGATGCCCGCCCGTTCGACGGCCTCCCAGGAGGTCTCGAGCAGCAGTCGTTGCTGGGCGTCGATCGCCAGCGCCTCGCGCGGCGAGATCCCGAAGAACGGCGCGTCGAACTCGGCCGCGTCGTACAGGAATCCGCCCGCGCGGGCGAAGGACGTGTCGGGAAGCTCCCAGCCTCGGTCGGCGGGGAAGTCCGAGATGACGTCCCTGCCCTCGGTGACCAGTTCCCAGAGCTGTTCCGGAGAGGTGACGCCGCCCGGATAGCGGCAGGCCATGCCGACGATGACGATCGGGTCCCCGGCGAGGGGGGCCGTGACCTGCGCGGAGGGCGTGGGGGCCGCCTCGACGCCGTCGAGGCGCTCGCGGATGAAGCCGGTCACCGCCGTCGGGGTGGGCTGGTCGAACACCAGCGTGGCGGGCAGCCGGATGCCGGTCGCCTCGGTCAACCGGTTGCGCAGTTCCACCGAGGTGAGGGAGTCCAGGCCGAGGTCCTGGAAGGTGAGATGCGGCGAGATCGCGTCCGCCGAGGCGTGCCCCAGCACGGCGGCCACCTGACCGAGTACCAGCGTGGAGACGGCCTCGCCGAGTTCCTCTCCCGACAGGGCGCCGAGGGCGTCGGAGCCGGTGGAGGCGACGGCGGCCCGCCGGATGGGAGCGGGCACCAGGGCGCGGAAGACCTCCGGCACATGGCTCCGCGCCCGTAGTGCGGCCCGGTCCAACCGCGCCGCCACCGGCGCCGGCTCCGGGCTCGCCAGCGCGGCGTCGAGGAAGGCGAGCCCCTGCTCGCCGGACAGGGGGCGCAGTCCGACCCGTGCCATGCGCCGCATGTCCGTCTCGGTGAGGGCGGCGGTCATGCCGGTGTCCTGCCGCCACGGCCCCCACCCGATCGACAGGCCCGCCAGTCCTCGGGCGGTGCGCTGCCGCACGAGGGCGTCGAGGAAGGCGTTCGCCGCGGTGTAGCTCGCCTGGCCTCCGTTGCCGAGCGTTCCGAACACCGAGGAGAACAGCACGAAGGCGGTCAGATCGAGATCGCGGGTGAGCTCGTGCAGGTGCCAGGCGCCGTCCGCCTTCGGCCGCAGCACGGTGTCCATCCGCTCGGGTGTCAGTGCCTCGACCAGCCCGTCGTCGAGCACGCCCGCGGCGTGGACCACCCCGGTGAGCGGGTGCTCCGGGGAGATCCCGGCGATCAGTTCGGCGAGGGCTTCGCGGTCGGACACGTCACAGGCGACGGCCGTGACCTCGGCCCCCAGGACGGTCAGCTCCGAGGTCAGTTCCGCGGCGCCCTCGGTGTCCATGCCGCGACGACCGACCAGTGTCAGGTGACGTACGCCGTGCTCGGTCACCAGGTGGCGGGCGACGAGCGCGCCCAGCCCGCTCAGGCCACCGGTGACGAGGACGGTGCCCCCGGTACGGAAGGTGGCCGGTGTGAGAGAGGCGGCGGCGCCGACCTCGACGAGTCTCGGCACCCGGAGCAGGCCGTCGCGTACCGCGATCTGCGGCTCGGTGGAGTCGAGCGCCGCGACCAGCGTCTCACCGGTCACCCGCTCGACGTCGAGGTCGAGCAGGAGGAACCGCCCCGGGTTCTCCGCCTGCGCCGAGCGCACCAGACCCCAGGCCGCCGCGGCGACGGGATCGGGCTCGGCCTCGGCGTCGACGGCAACCGCCCCACGCGTCACGAAGATCACGGGAGTGTCGGTGTGCTCGTCGCGCCCGCTCTCCCGCAGCCGGGCCAGGACCGCCGAGGTCACCGACCGTACGGCGGCCGGAACGTCGTCTTCGGCCGGTGTGATGACTTCGACCAGCGTCACGTCCGCGGCCGGGTCGGGCTCGTGTACGAGGTCCGCCGTCTGCCCGGCCGCGCGCAGGGCGGCGACGAGACCGCGTTCGTCGGAGCCGAGCACCGACCAGCGCCTCGCCGGATGGTCCTCGCTCCCGGATTCCGGTGCGAGCGGCCAGTCCAGTCGCAGCAGAGGTCCGCCGGTGCGCGTCGCGGGCCGCGCATCGTTCGGCCGGAGCGCGAGGGATCGTACCGAGGCGACCAGGCCGCCCTCGGCGTCGGCCACGACCAGCGTGATGGCGTCCGTACCGGTTCCGCTCATCCGGACGCGGAGCGTCGAGGCGCCGGACGCGTGCAGGGACACCCCGGCCCAGGCGAACGGGAGCAGCCCACCGTTCGCCTCGTCGATCCCGGTGAGGGACGCCACGTGCAGCGCGGCGTCGAGCAGGGCCGGGTGCAGCCCGTAAGAGCCCGCGTCGGCGGCGGGGCCTTCCGGCAGGGCGACCTCGGCGAACACGTCCCGGCCGGTACGCCAGACGGCGCGCACCCCCTGGAACGCGGGGCCGTAGGAGAAGCCCGCCTCCGCCCGCCGCTCGTAGAAACCGTCGAGGTCCATCGGGACGGCGTCGGCGGGGGGCCATTCACCCATGCCGGGGTCGGGGACGCCCGGCACGCCGGGAGTGAGCACGCCGGTGGCGTGCCGGGTCCAGGGTGCCTCCGGCTCGTCCACCGCCTGGGAGTACACGCCGATCGTCCGGGCTCCGTCGCCGTCGGCGGCGCTGAGCGCGACCTGCAGCCGCACGTCGCCCCGTTCGGGCAGCGTGAGTGGCGCGGTGAGGGTGAGTTCCTCCACCAGGCCGCATCCGACCTCGGCGGCCGCCCGCGTGGCCAACTCGACGAAGGCCGTGCCGGGGAACAGCACCCGTCCTGCCACCACGTGGTCGGACAGCCACGGGTGCGCGGCCGTCGAGACCAGGCCGGTGAACAGGAACCCGCCGGTGTCGGGCAGTTCCACCGCCGCGCCGAGCAGCGGGTGTCGCGGCCGGTCCAACCCCGCCGAGGTGACGTCGCCCACGGTCGCCGAGGGGTCCGGCCAGTACCGCTCCCGCTGGAACGCGTACGTCGGCAGGTCCACCCGGCGAGCCGCGGTACCTGAGAACAGCTCCGGCCAGCGCACCGGCGTCCCGCGCACGTACAGCCGGGCGGCCGCCGCCAGTGCGGCGGCGGCCTCGCCGCGGTCCCTGCGCAGGATGGGGAACGCCTGCGGTTCCGGCGTCCCCGCAGGGTTCCGGCCGGTCTCCGGAGACGGGTTCCGGCCGGTGGCCGGGGCGAGGTTACGGCCGGCCTCCGGGGCGAGGTTCTGGTGGACGAGCGCCGACAGCCCGCCGTCGGGGCCGAGCTCCAGGAAGACCGTGGCCCCCGCCGCCGCGGCGGCGCGGATCGCGTCGGCGAAGCGCACCGGACGCGTGACGTGGTCCACCCAGTACTGCGGCGAGCACAGGTACGCGGCGTCGACGGGAGCGCCGGTCACGGTGGAGACGATGGCCCTCTTCGGCGGGTGGAAGGTCAGCTCTTCGGCGACCTCCCTGAACTCCGCCAGCATGGGCTCCATCAGCGGCGAGTGGAAGGCGTGGCTCACCCGCAGGCGCCTGGCCCCGTCGAAGCGCGCGGCGACGCGCAGGACGGCCTCCTCGGCTCCGGCGATCACGACGGAGGAGGGGCCGTTCACCGCGCCGATGACGGCCCCGTCCTCCAGCGCCGCCTCGACCTGCGCCTCGCCGGCCTGGACGGACACCATCGCCCCGCCTTCGGGCAGGCGCTGCATCAGCCGGCCCCTGGCGGCGACGAGCGTGCAGGCGTCGTCCAGCGACAGCACGCCTGCCACGTGGGCCACGGCGATCTCGCCGATCGAGTGCCCCACCAGCAGGTCGGGGGTCACGCCCCAGGACTCGACCAGGCGGAAGAGCGCCACCTCGATCGCGAAGAGCGCCGGTTGGGCGTACTCGGTGCGGTCCAGCGGCCCGGCGTCCGCGCCGAACATCACCTCGACAGGGGATCTCTCCAGCCTGCCGGCGAGCCGCGCGAACACCTCGTTGAGCGCGCGGGCGAAGACCGGGAAGCGGGCGGCGAGTTCGCGGCCCATTCCGATCCGCTGCGCGCCCTGTCCCGCGAACAGCATCGCGAGCGAGCCGGGCGTGCCGGCGACGCCGCGGGCCACCTCGGTCACGCCGTCGGCTCCGGACAGCAGTACCGCCCGGTGGGCGAACTCCGAGCGGCCCGTCACCAGCGAGTACCCGATGTCGGCCGGATCGGCTCCGCTCTCGGCGGCGAAGGACGCCAGCCGGTCGATCTGGGCGCCGAGCGCGGCCTCGGTCTTGCCGGAGACCACCCAGGGCACCGGCGCGGGTGCCCCCGGTGTCGTGCTCGGTGTCGTGCTCGGTGTCGCGGCGGGCTCGGAGGGATCGGCCTGCCCGGGCGATCGCTCGGCGGAGGGGTCCGGCACCTGTTCGACGATCACGTGCGCGTTGGTGCCGCTGATACCGAACGACGACACCCCGGCCCGGCGGGGCCGCCCGGCCTCCGGCCATCCGGCGCGTTCGGTCACCAGCCCGACCGCGCCGGCCGACCAGTCCACGCGCGAGGTGGGGGCGTCGACGTGCAGCGTCCGCGGCACGATTCCCTGCCGCATGGCCATCACCATCTTGATCACGCCCGCGACCCCCGCGGCCGCCTGGGTGTGACCGATGTTCGACTTGATCGACCCGAGCAGCAGCGGCCGTTCCCTGTCCTGCCCGTACGTCGCCAGCAGGGCCTGCAGCTCGATCGGGTCGCCCAGTCTGGTGCCCGTGCCGTGCGCCTCCACCACGTCCACATCCGACGGGGAGAGCCCGGCGCCGGTGAGGGCTTGGCGGATCACCCGCTGCTGGGAGACACCGCTGGGAGCGGTCAGGCCGTTGGAGGCGCCGTCGGAGTTCACCGCGGATCCGCGGAGTACGGCGAGCACCCGGTGGCCGTTGCGGCGGGCGTCCGACAGGCGTTCCAGCACCAGCACGCCGGCGCCCTCGGCCCAGCCCGTGCCGTCCGCGGCGTCGGCGAACGCCTTGCACCGCCCGTCCGGGGAGAGGCCGCCCTGCTTGGCGAACTCCAGGAAGATGCCGGGCGTCGACATCACGGTGACTCCGCCCGCCAGCGCGAGCGAGCACTCCCCCGACCGCAGCCCCTGCGCGGCCAGGTGCAGGCCGACCAGCGACGACGAGCACGCGGTGTCCACCGTGATCGCGGGGCCCTCCAGCCCCAGGGTGTAGGCGACCCGGCCGGACAGGACGCTGGGCGAGGTGCCCGTCAGCGTGTAGCCTTCGGCGTCTCCTGACGCTTCGTGCATCCGGGCGCCGTAGTCCTGCGCCATCGCGCCGAGATACACGCCGGTGCGGGTGCCGTCCAGCGACGAGGGCGAGATCCCGGCACGCTCCACCGCCTCCCAGGTCACCTCCAGCGCCAGCCGCTGCTGCGGGTCCATCGCGAGCGCCTCGCGCGGCGAGATCCCGAAGAATCCGGCGTCGAAGTCTCCCGCGGCGTGGAGGAAGCCTCCGGGATGGTCCGCGGCGAGGGTTCCCATCCGCCAGCCGCGGTCGGCGGGCAGCGCGGACACGGCGTCCTCGCCGGTGTCGACGAGCCGCCACAGGCTTTCCGGGGAGTCGATACCGCCCGGGTAGCGGCAGGCCATCCCGATGATCGCGATGGGCTCACCGGCCGCGGGAGTTGAGGCCACCGGTTCCGGAGGCGGAGGTTCGGAACCGGTGGCGGCTGTGGACCCCAGGAACGCGGCGAGTCTCGCCGGCGTGGGGTGGTCGAAGAGGGCGGTGGCGGTCAGCGCCGGCCCGCCGTTCGTGTCGAGCCGGGTCGTGAGCTCGACGAGCATCGCGGAGTCGAAGCCGAGCTCCTTGAACGGCAGGCCGAGGTCGATCCCGTCGGGATCGTAGGTGCCGAGGACCGCCGCGCAGGCGTCGCGGACCAGGTCCAGCGGGCCGCCGGAGCCGGGCCGCCGAACGGTGTCCGACTCCTTTGGCCCGTCCGAGTCGTCCGGCCTCGCGTCGTCCGTCGCCGCCGATCCCGCCCGCGGTGCCGTCCACTCCCGTTCCCTGCCGGACTCCTCCAGCCAGTGGCGGTCCCGCTGGAAGGCGTACGTCGGCAGCTCGACCCGGGAGGCGGCGGGCAGGAACCTCTCCCACTCGACCTCCACCCCGTTCGCGTAGAGCTCGGCGATCGAGGTCAGCACGCGGGAGATCCCCGCGTTGTGCCTCTGAAGGGTGCAGACGGCCACCGCCGGACGGCCGACGGCCCGCGCGCTCTCGTGGATGCTGCCGACCAGCACGGGGTTCGGGCTCACCTCGACGAAGAGACCGAACCCGTCGGCGAGCAGCCGCTCCACCGCGCCCTGGAAGTCGACCGGCCTGCGCAGGTTGCGGTACCAGTAGTCGCCGTCGAGCTCGGCGGTGTCGAGGGGGGCACCGGTCACCGTCGAGTAGAAGGCGATCGCCGAGCCGCGCGGCCGGATCGGCGCCAGCAGCGGTGCCAGGCGCTCCTCGATCTGCTCGACGACGGAGGAGTGCGAGGCGTAGTCGATGTTGACCCGGCCCATCCGCACCGTGTCCGCCCACTCGGCCGTCATCTCGGCCAGCGCCTCGTTGTCCCCGGACACCACCACGGAGGACGGGCTGTTCACGGCGCCGATGGACAGGCGGCCCGCCCAGCGGGCCAGCCGCTCCTCCACGACCTCCAGGGGAAGTCCCACCGAGACCATGCCGCTTCTGCCGGAGAGGACCTCGGTGATCAGCTTCGATCTGGCGGTCACGAGGTACGCGCCGTCCTCCAGTGACAGCGCGCCCGCGACGCACGCGGCGGCGACCTCCCCCTGCGAGTGGCCCACCACCGCGGCCGGTTCCACACCGTACGACCGCCACAGTGCCGCGAGGGAGACCATGATCGCCCACAGCACGGGCTGGATCACGTCGGCGCGCTCCCTGGGCGGGCCACCGGGCTCCCCCCGTACGACGCTCGTCAGCGACCAGTCGACGAACGGCGCCAGCGCCGCCTCGCATTCCGCCATGGCGGCGGCGAACGCCGGGGAGGAGTCGAGCAGCTCCGCCCCCATCCCGGCCCACTGCGATCCCTGACCGGGAAAGACGAAGACCTGCTGGCCGGGGCGTTGCCACACGCCGGCCAGCGGCGCGGTGTGCTGACCGAGGCCGAGGACGAGACGCATCTGATCGAGGCGCTCCACCCGGTCGGACAGCACGCCACCGGAAGCGGACTCGACCTCGGTCCTGCCGCGCACCACTCCCGGCGCGGAGCGCCCCTCCGACAGTGCGTCCAGCGCGTGGAGCAGCTGCTCGCGTCCGTCGCCGACGACGACCGCTCGATGGCGCAGACCGGCCCGCGTCGTGGCCAGCGAGAAGGCCACGTCGCCGGTCGAGAGGTCCTCCCGTTCCCTGACGTGGCGGGCGAGCCGCGCCGCCTGCGCCCGCAGCGCGCCCTCGGTGTGGCCGGACAGCGGCCAGGTCACCGGGGCCGGCGCCTCGGCGCCCTCGGGTACGGCGATCCCGCCCGCGGCCACCGGGGCCGGCGAGGTGCGCTCGGGGGCGGAGGTCAGCACGACGTGGCAGTTGGTGCCGCCGATACCGAACGAGGAGACGCCCGCGATGATCCGCCCGTCACCGTCACCGTCGTTCACCGGCCACGGCGTCGGAGAGCCCACCACCCGCAGGTTCCACTCGTCGAAGCGGATCGCGGGGTTCGGCCGCTCGAAGTTCAGGCTCGGCGGCAGCAGCCGGTGCTCGATGGCCAGCACGGTCTTGAGCAGCCCGACGATGCCGGCGGCGCCCTCCAGATGGCCGACGTTGGTCTTGGCCGATCCCACCCACAACGGCGCGTCCGAGCGGCCGGTACCGTGCACCGCGCCGAGCGCCGCGGCCTCGACGGGGTCGCCCACCCTGGTGCCGGTGCCGTGCAGCTCGACGTAGCCGACGCTCGCCGGGTCCACACCGGCGCGCCGGTACGCGGAGCGCAGCACCCGCTCCTGCGCCCGAGGGCTCGGGGTGGTGAGCGTCTCGCCGGAACCGTCGTTGTTCACCGCGCTGCCCGAGATGACGCAGTACACGTGGTCGCCGTCCGCGAGGGCGCGCGACAGCGGCTTGAGGAGGACGACGGCGCCGCCCTCGCCGCGGACGTAACCGTTCGCCCGCTCGTCGAAGGTGAAACACCTGCCGTCGGGGGACAGCGCGCCGAGTTCCGCGGCCGCCAGGGCGCTCTCCGCGGCGAGGTTGAGCTGGACCCCGCCCGCGAGGGCCATGTCCGACTCGCCGCTGCGGATGCTCTCGCAGGCGAGGTGCACCGCGACCAGCGATGACGACTGGCCGGTGTCCACGGCCATGCTCGGGCCCGTCAGGGCGAGGAAGTGCGACACCCGGTTGGCGAGGATGCTGCGGTTGACGCCCGTGAGCGAGTGGTGGCCGATTCCCGCCGCGCCGTTCTGGCGGCTCAGCAACGCGTAGTCGTCGGCCATCACGCCGATGAACACGCCGACGTCGGTGCCGCGCAGGAGCGCGGGCGCGACACGCGCGTTCTCCAGCGCCTCCCAGCCGAGTTCCAGCATCAGCCGCTGCTGGGGGTCCATCGCACGGGCCTCACGGGGGGAGATCCCGAAGAATCCGGCGTCGAACCGGTCGACCGCGTCCAGGAAGGCGCCGTGCTCGCCGGGACCCGGCTCGGTGTTCGCGCTCCAGCGGCCGGGTGGCACCGTGGACACGGCGCTCACTCCGTCGCGCAGCAGCCGCCAGAACTCCGCCGGACCTGGCGCGGAGGGCAACCGGCAGGACACTCCGACGATCGCGATGCGATCGTCCTCCGTGCCGGAGTCATGGTCAGGCATGAACTCGGGTCGATTCACGCACCGCTCCCCATACACGTCGTCATGCCGATACGCGGAGACTCGATTCGCCGCCCGGCGAGGGTGGGCGCTCGGATCACCGCGTTCGGCTCGTGGCCTCACGGCCAGCACGAACTATGCCGAGCACGGGCTGCGCGTTTCACTAGTTGTGCGGCCACCGCAGGTCAGGCGGCGCGAGAAGCCGGTGTGGGACGGACCGGCGCGGATCCTAGTGTTTTCACGAGTGCCGTCCGGGTTCTTCTTTGGTTGGCCCGGCACGTGCCCGGAGAGTCCCGCGTCGCGGCGGGGAAGGCGGGATTTTCTGAGCGCCTCCTATCGTCCCGTGCCAACGAGCCCGGCCGGCTGATGAGTGAGGAACCCCATGGCGTTCAGATATCAGGTTTCGAGACCGTACCTCGCAGGACGAGAGATGGAGTACCTCACCGAGGCCGTCAGCTCCGGCTGGATATCCTCGCAGGGCCCCTTCGTCAGGCGCTTCGAGGAGGAGTTCGCCCAGTACAACGGCGTCTCGTACGGCGTCGCGTGCTCCTCGGGAACGACCGCTCTCACCCTCGCGCTGCGGGCGCTCGGGATCGGCCCCGGCGACGAGGTCCTGGTGCCCGAGTTCACCATGGTGGCCACCGCGTGGGCGGTCACCTACACCGGCGCGGTGCCGGTGTTCGTGGACTGCGGCGACGACCTCAACATCGACGTCTCGCTGATCGAGTCCCGGATCACCCCCCGTACCAAGGTCATCATGCCGGTGCACGTCTACGGCCGGCGGTGCGACATGGACGCGATCATGAAGCTGGCGCACGAGTACAACCTGAGGGTGGTGGAGGATTCGGCGGAGGCGCACGGCGTGCGTCCCGTGGGTGACATCGCATGCTTCTCGCTGTTCGCCAACAAGATCATCAGTGCCGGTGAGGGGGGTGTCTGCGTCACCAACAGCGAGCATCTCGCCCAGCAGATGGCCCACCTGCGCAGCATGGCCTTCAGCAAGGAACACGACTTCATCCACAAGAAGCTGGCCTACAACTTCCGCATGACGAACATGCAGGCCGCGGTCGCCCTCGCCCAGCTGGAGCAGATCGACGAGATCCTCGCCATCCGCAAGCGGATCGAGAACCACTACGACAGCGGGCTCGAAGGCATCGAGGGGCTCACCCTCATGCCGCCCCGCGACGTCCTGTGGATGTACGACATCCGGGCGGAGCGGCGGCAGGAGCTGCGGGAGTTCCTCACCGACGCGGGGATCGAGACCCGGCTGTTCTTCCAGCCCATGAGCCGTCAGCCGATGTACTTCAACCCCGACTGGCCGACGCTGAACGCCGCCCGTTTCGCGGCCGACGGGCTCTACCTGCCCACCGACCCCGGGCTGTCCGAGGCCGACCAGGACTTCGTGATCGAGAAGGTGCGAGAGTTCCATCTGGAGGGTCGGCACACGCGCATGTGACCCGTAGGCCGGTACGTCTCCGGGCCTTTGTCCGCCGGTCGCTCCGGACGGTCGTCCGTCCCTGCGTCACCGCTCGTCCGTCCGTGCGTACACGTCACCGCTCGTCCGTCCGGCTCGTGCGTCCGCTCGTGTGTCGCCTCAGATGGCCGTCCGCCGGAACTCCGGCCACAGCTGCGGCCACGGGGCCCGCGGATCGTCGCACCGCCAGATGGGCGTGCCGCGCTCCAGGCCGAGACCGGTGTCCACGGTGCCCACCTGCCGCACGTCGCCGAAGTACGTTCGCAGCCGCTCGCCCTCGTCGCCGACGTACAGCACCGTACGGGTCCCCTCGGGAGGCATCCCGAAGTACCAGTAGCCACGGCTGCCGCTGTACGTTTTCGGCAGCCCACGCTCACCGCCGTAAAACTCGAGGGCGGCGGCCTGCCAGTAGACCCTGGTGATCACCACGGCGTCCCGCCGCTCGTCCGGCGGCAGTGTCCGGTACGCCCGGCTGACCGTGTCGGCGAACTCCGGCCAGCCGAACTGGCCGATCGTGATGAGGTCGACCCCGAGGTTCTCGCCGGCCTTGGGCTGCCGCACCCACTCCGCCGGCAGCACCGGTAGCCAGTAGAGGGACGGCAGCACCGACAGCGCGACGACCGGCCAGGTGGGCACCCAACGCCACCAGCGCGCCGGCCGGCGCCGCTGCAACTCGACCGCGGCCGCGGACCACAGCACGGGGAAGAGCCCGATCACGTAGTACCACCGGCCACCGGCCAGCCAGAAGACCAGGATCACCGTGACGGCGGCCACACCGTAGAACCGGTAGGGCCTGAGCAGCGGGGAGCGCAGGAGCCGCCACAGGCCGTACCAGGCGAGCACGGCCCCGACCAGCAGGCCGGGCTGGGCGAGCACGAGCGGGAGGAACAGCGCGCGGCCACCGTTCAGGCTCACCTCCTCCGACACCGTCCGGACCATCTCGAACTGCGGCCATCCGTTGGCGGCCTGCCACGCGAGTCCGGGAAGCATCGTGAGCAGGGTGATCGCGGCACCGGCCCACAGCAGCGGTCTGCGCGGCAGGTCCCGTGGCCCCACCGCGAGCGCGGCCACCGCCAGCGCGAGCCACAGCAGCGGGATGAGGAACTTGACCTGCAGGGCGACGGCCGTGGCGAGACCCGCCCACAGCAGCGGGCGGTCGTCGGACCGCCCCTCCTCACGCAGCCGGACCCAGCGGATCACCAGCCATGAGACCACCGCCCACAGGAAGCCGTCGAAGGCGTTCGTCGCGAGGAGGTGGCCGTTGACGACCATGCCGATGGCGGACACCGCGGCGGTCATCACCTGTGCCCGGCGCCGGCCGCCCAGCTCCCTCGCGATCTGGGTGGCGACGACGACCCCCAACGCCGTGATCACCGTCGCCGGAAGCCGCAGTGCGACCAGGGATCCGGGAAACAGCGTGTCCATCACGTGCGCGATCAGCGGGAGCAGCGGTGGCTGGTCGGCGTATCCCCAGCTCAGGCGCTCACCGGCCGCCATGAAGTACAGCTCGTCGGCGAAGTAGCCGTATCGGCCACTCGTCGCCAGCAGCAGCACCGCGACCGCCCCGGCGATGACCGACACGGGACCCCGGGCGAGAGGTGCGATCGTGTCCGGAGGCCGGGCGGCCTTCACTGTCGCCGCCCGCGCCCTCATCACCGGCTCGCCCATCCCTCACCCGTCCTGTTCTTCCTTGAACTACAACGCCCCACCGGGAAACGGTCAGGAAAGGGCGAACTCGGGCGAGTAGATGTCAAGCCAGCAATGCATGTCGACTATCTTGTCGAGCAGAAGCTTGTCCCCGTGCGATATCTTCGCCGAGTCCATTTCGACAATGGACTTCAGCCATTCTCGGTTGAACAGCGTGAACAGCGGGCTGTGGACGTCCGACAGCACCTCTTTGGCCTGAATCTGCAAAGTGCTCGAATAGCGGACGTCATGCATCATCGTCGGGTAACCACTCTTCACCCGATTGGCCACCGACGGCGGAAGCAGATCCTTCACGGCGTGCCTCAGCAGGCTCTTCTCCCTGCCGTCGAACGACTTGAGCTTCCAGGGCGTGTTGTAGACGTACTCGACGAGACGGTGATCACAGTAAGGAACCCGCACCTCAAGGCCGACCGCCATGGACAGACGGTCCTTACGGTCGAGCAGCATCCGCAGGAACCGGGTCAGATGCATGTGGAACATGACGCGCATCTGGCGCTCGACCCGCGAGGCGCTGTCGAGGTGATCGACGGCCGCCACCGCCGTCGAGTACTGATCCCCGAGGTAGCCTTCCAATCCCATGGCCTGCAGTGCCTCCGCCGTAAAAGGCATGACGGCAGAAGCACTGGGCTGCGAGTTGAGCACCGCTGCCATCCAGGGAAAGATGGGAAGTGCGCGCATGTCGTCGTGGAACCACCGGTAGCCGCCGAAGTTTTCGTCCGCCGCCTCGCCGGACAGGGCCACCGTCGATTCATTGCGTATTTCTCGAAACAGTCTGTACATCGAGATGTCCGACTCACCGAACGCGTTCGGCGTGTCCCGTGCCGTGATCACGGAGCGGCGAATGGTCGGATCGGCCAGATCATCCGCGCTCAGCACCACCTGCTGGTGTACCGGCTTGATCAGGTCGACCATGTCCTTGACGAACGGCGCGTCCGGGGTGCTCCGAAACACATCCGCCTTGAAACGGTCGACGTGATCGACGAAGTCGACCGAGAACGTACGTAGCCGATCACCGCTCGCGGCCAGCCTGGGCGACGCGAGACTGGCGATCGCGCTGGAGTCCAGCCCACCGGAGAGCAGAACGCACTGGGGCACGTCGGAGATCAGCTGTCGGCTGACGGTGTCGTTGAGCAACTGCCGCACTCGTTCGACCGTCTTCTTCTGGTCGTCGGTGTGCGGCGCCGTCTGGAGTCTCCAGTACGTCCTGTTGCGGATTCCGCTCGCCTGGACGGTGACGATCGTGCCCGGCTCGACCTCGTGCATCCCCTTCCAGATCGCCTGGCCCTGCCCGATTCCGGTCACCGCGGTGCGGATTCCGTCGAGGTCGATGGCCTTGCGAGCGAGCGGGTTGGCCAGAATCGCCTTCGGTTCCGATCCGAACAGCACACCGTCGCGAGTCGGGTAGTAGTAGAGCGGCTTCACCCCCAGCCGGTCACGGATCATGACGAGCTTCTGGTCACGGGAATCCCAGACGGCGAATGCGAACATCCCGTTGAGGTGGTCGGCGACGCCTTCCCCCCATTCGAGATAACCGTGCAACACGACCTCGGTGTCGCTCGCGGTGAGGAACCGGTGCCCTTTGGCCCGCAGTTCCTTGCGCAGCTCGATGAAGTTGTAGGCCTCACCGCTGTACACCAGGACCACGGGACCGTTCGGCGTGGCGAACTCCATCGGCTGCACGCCACCGTCCAGGTCGATGACCGCCAATCTTCGATGACCGAGCGCGACGTGTCGTTGAAGCCATGTTCCGGAGGCGTCGGGCCCGCGCAGCGCCATGGTGGCGGTCATCGCGTCGATCGTGGGCTGCCGTTCGGTCAGATCCGCGTCATAGGACACCCAGCCGGTGATCCCGCACATAAAGGGTTCTCTCCTTGTCCGTCGAAGAAATCGACCGCGGCTCTCATGAGCGGCCTGCCCGGTCCGGATCCCGGCAGATCACCGATGAAGGTCGAGGGAATGCCGGACACCTGGTCTTTTATCGGGGGCGGCCCATACCCGACACTTATTCTGTCGACTGGAGACCTGGGGCGACATCGGAGAGACATCATCGTCCACTTCCGCCCCGGTAATGCAGGTACCGGCTCCGGCACTCTACACAAACCTGATGCTATGAACGTTCGACTAGGAAAACGCCTAATGAACCCGAAAATTCGCCGCCACCTGTAATACGCCCCCGACCTGGGAGGACAGCGGCATTCTGGACCCGCGGACACGCCGACCCCAGGAAACGGACACCGCGCCACAGAAGGGTCGGGCGGGCCGTTAACATCCGACCACACACCGGAGGCAGGCGGCAGCGAGCATCCGCATCGACTTCACAAATCTAATGATTTCCGGGAATCGGCCACACCAGGATGTGCCGGACAGGAAATTCAAGATCGCTGCTCGGATCCGTCACACATGTCACCTCGGCAGCCGATCCAGGGAGGCAACCAAGGGTGAATCCGACTTCGACCGCCACCGGCCCGGCCCTTGAACGTCCGACTGTGACGCGATGCGCGCCCTCATAGCGACCGTCGGCTCCGAGGGGGACGTCCAGCCTTTTCTCGCCCTCGGAAAGCGCCTGCTCGCCGAGGGTCACGACGTCGTGTTCTCGGCCTCCGACAGCTACACCGCACGCGCCGACGCCGTCGGCGTTCCTTTCGTCGGCAGGCCGACCTGGAACGAGACGGAATTCCAGGCGAACTACCTCCGCATCATCAGCGAGAAGAACAAGCTGCGGCAACTGACCGTCGTGATCGAATTTCTGGCGCAGGAGCAGCGTGCCGCGATACCTCAGCTGATGGCGCTGGCCCGTGAGGCAGATGTCGTCATCCACTCACCGCTGGCCATCGGCGCGGTCGCCGCGGCACGCGCGGTCGGCACGCCCCACGTGAGCGTGCACCACACCTGGCCGCTGCGCCGAGCACGCGGGCACGGCCCGACCAATGTCGATCTCGGCCCCGTCGGCAACGCCCTCGCCTGGGCGGTCACCGGCGCAGGAGTCAGGCTCGCGACCGACAAGCTCCTCAACCACGTCGTCGCCGCGGCCGGCCTTCCCCCCTGGCGCGACATCCTCTTCGACGCGAGCCATTCGCGCCTGCTCAACCTCATCGCCATCAGCCCGCACACCCTTGAGCACGATCCGCTCTTCGGTCCCGCCTACCTCAACACGGGGTACTGGTTTCTCGACGAGCCGGACTACGTGCCCCCGGACGACCTCGCGGCGTTCGTGGCCGACGAGCCGCCGGTCGTGATCGGCTTCGGCTCGAACAACGGGTTCGACGCCAACGCGGTCACCGAGCAGCTGCTCGACGCGGTTCGCGGCCTGGGCCGGCGCGTCGTCCTGCTGTCCGGCTGGGCAGGGCTCGGAGACCAGGAGCTCCCGCCCCACGTCTTCTTGGCGGGCTTCGTCCCGCACGGGTGGCTCTATGCCCGCGCCGCGTGCGTCATCCATCACGGGGGTGCCGGCACGACCGCGGCGGCGTTCCGCGCCGGTATCCCGCAGGCGGTCGTGTGGCTTCAAGGCGATCAGCTCCACTGGGGAAGAAGGATCGCGCAGCTCGGCGTCGGGCCGTCTCCTCGTTCCCAGCACGCCCTCAAGGCCGGCTGGTTGCGGGGCGCGCTCGACAGCCTGCTCAACAACGGCGATATGGCCGCCCGTGCCCGGGCGCTGGGCACCGCGATCCGTGAGGAGGACGGAACGGGTATGGCGGTTCGCGCGATCGAGAAGGTGTTCGCGGCCGGGTGAGGATGGCCCCGGTGGCAGTCGCATCGCACCCGAAACCCGCGCGGCGAGGCGCATGACCTGGGCGCGGCCGTGCCTTCGGGGTGTTGCCGGGGTGCGGCGATCGAAGGCGTCGAGGGTGTCCGTGCGGCGGGCCGTCGGAGATCGCGTCACCGCGCGGGCTGGCCCTCACACCAACCCGCGAAGCGTCACCGGGACCTCCGGTCGCGATCCCTACGCGTCAAGGGACTCCCACCAGGATCGGTTCTCCTGGTACCAGGTAACGGCGTCCGCGAGGCCCTCCTTGAAATCGATCACGGGTTCGTACCCGATCTCCTCGGTGATCTTCCCGTGGTCCAGCGAGTACCGGTAGTCCTGGACGCGCCGGTCCGGCACGTAACGAACCCGGTCCCAGTCGGCACCTGACAGTTCGAGCAGAAGGCCGGTCAGTTCGCGGTTGGTGAGTTCGATCCCGCCGCCGATGTTGTAGATCTCACCGGCGCGGCCCTTGTCGAGGACCATGGAGATGCCGCGGCAGTGGTCGTCGACGTGCAGCCACTCGCGGACGGCGCTGCCGTCGCCGTGCAGGGTGAGGTCACGCCCCTGGAGCAGGCGGGTGACGAAGCGAGGGATGATCTTCTCCGGATACTGCCGGGGCCCGTAGTTGTTGGAGCATCGGGTGATCGAGAGGTCCAGCCCGTAGGTGCGCCAGTGCGATCGGGCGAGGCAGTCACTGGCCGCCTTCGACGCCGAGTACGGGTTGTTGGGCTCAAGCCGGAACCGTTCCGTCCACGACCCCTGCTCGATCGACCCGTACACCTCGTCGGTGGACACGTGCACGACCCGCTGGATCCCGTTCATCCCGCACTGTTCGAGAAGCCGGTGGGTGCCCATCACGTTGGCCCAGACGAACGGCTCCGCGTCGTCCACCGCCCTGTCGACGTGCGACTCGGCGGCGAAATGCACGACCGCGTCGTGCCCCGGCACGAGATCGGCGAGCAGTTCCCGATCGCAGATGTCACCGCGTACGAAGGTCAGCCTCGGATGTTCCTCGGGCAGGTTCTCCCTCCTGCCGGCGTAGGTCAGCTTGTCCAGAACGGTGATTCGGGTGTCCTCGTGGCCGGGATATCGGCCTTCCAGCATTGACCGAACGAAATGGGATCCGATGAACCCAGCTCCGCCAGTGACCAGGATTCGCATCTGATACTCCTTCATCCGCGTTACCTGCCTCGCCTCTGGCGGACAACTCGGACGGAAACACGGTGTCGGCGATCATGTGATTCCCCCAGATCAAGGGGTTTCGTTCAGGTGATTGTGCCTCAGCCGATCAGGTAATTCCCCTAGTGTTGTCGGACGTAGGCTCCGACCGCCGGCCGATCGAGGACTGGTCGTGAGCTGTCGAAACGCCTTCCGGTAGATCGAGCGCGGTGGCCACGGCGGCCGGGCGACCCGACAGCTGGAGGGAGAGAACGTTGATGGACACCACCAGCCGGTGCCTGGTGTGCGGGGCCGACCGCCTGGAGGAGGTGGTCTCGCTCACCCCGACTCCGCCCGCCAACGACATCGCGCCCACGGCCGAGCTGGCCCGATCCCAGGACCGATACCCGCTGGACCTCGTGCGCTGCGCCGGATGCGGTCTGGTCCAGCTGGTGGACGTCATTCCCCGGTCGGTGCTGTTCGCCGACTACCGGTACGCCACGGGTGCCGCTCCCGCCCTCGTCGACCACTGCCGTGCGCTGGCCACCCTGGTCACGGATCGGCTGGGGCTCGCCGCCGGGGCGAAGGTTCTGGAGATCGGCTCGAACGACGGCACGCAACTGAGCTTCTTCGGCGAGCGCGGCATGCGGGTGCTCGGCGTCGACCCGGCGGTAGAGGTGGGAACCTACGCCCAGGAGCACGGGGTTCCGACGCTGACCACCCATTTCGGTGTGGAGACGGTCGAGAGGATATTGGACGACATCGGACCCGTCGACGCGGTGCTGGGCAGTAACGTGCTCGCCCACGTCAACGACGTGAACGGAGTCCTCCGCGCGATCCGCATGCTCCTCAAACCGGGGGGCTGCGCCGTCATCGAGGTCGCGCACGTCCTGCCGATGGTCCAGCACGGTATCTTCGAGTTCGTCTACCACGAGCACCTTTCCTACTTCTCCCTGCACGTGCTGGCCCAGGCGGCCGAGGCGAACGGCCTCGCGGTGTTCGACGCCGAGCTCATCTCGACCCAGGGAGGCTCGCTGCGCTGCTGGATAGGCCGCGACGACGACGGCCGCTCCCCGAGCGCCGAGTTCGACCGGATCCTGTGGGCCGAGGTCGACGCGGGGGTGCCCGACGGCGGTTTCCTCGACGGCTTCGCGAACCGCGTCGACCGGGTCTGCACGACCCTCAACGACGTGCTGGGCGGCCTGTCGAAAACCGGCCGGCGGATCAGCGGGTACGGCGCGTCGGCGCGGGCCGTCACCCTCCTCTCCCAGGCGGGAGTGGGCGGCGAGATCGACTGGATCGTCGACGACAACCCGCGCAAGGTGGGCAAGTTCACGCCGGGCGACGGTATCCCCATCGTGGGCTCCGAGCGGCTCGTCGCGGGCTCGACCGACTACTGCGTGCTGTTCGCCTGGAACTTCGAGGCCAGTATCCGCGCACGGTCGGCGGCGTTCTCCGCGGCCGGCGGCTCGTTCGTCGTGCCGTTCCCCGAACTGTCCATCAGGTGAGGCCGATCCTGCTGGTCCGGCACATCGCATGACGATCGTCTGGAGGAGTTGACGTGCACGTCCTGGTCACCGGAGGTCTGGGCTATCTCGGCCGTGCGCTCACCCCCGGGCTTCTCGCCGCCGGTCACCAGGTCACCGTCCTGACCAGGGGCCACCCGGACGCGGAGCGGCCCGCCGACGTCGGCCTGGTGCAAGGCGATGTCCGCGACCGCGGCCGCATCCGGGAGATCGTCGCCGCCGGACGCTTCGACGCGGTGTGCCACCTCGCCGCGGTGTCCCGGGGGCGGGACTCGTTCGCCGACCCGCTGACGTATTACGACGTGAACGTGGCCGGTACCCTCAACCTCCTCATGGCGCTCGACGACATCCGCGAATCGGTGCCGCCGGTTCGTTTCGTGTTCGCGTCGACCGACAAGGTCTACGGTTCGCGGCACGTCGGCGCCCTGGGCGAGGATGTGGAGCCCCATCCGGAAAGTCCCTACGCGGCATCGAAGGTCGGGGCGGAGCAGCTCGTCGCGGCGTACGCCGCCACCGGAGCGATCGGCGCGGTCACGCTGCGGTGCTTCAACATCGCCGGAGCGGCCGACGGGCGCGCCGACACCGACACCGCGCGCATCATCCCGAACATATTCCGCGCGCTCACCGGCGAGTCGCCGTACGTCACCCTCAACGGCGACGGGTCCGCGGTCCGCGACTTCGTCCACATCCTCGACGTGGCGGCGGCGGTACGGCTCTCCCTCGCCGCCGTGAAGGCGGGCGAGCACCGCGTCTACAACATAGGGAGCGGCACCGCGTCCAGCATGGCGCAGGTCGTGGCGACGGCGGAAGCCGTGACCGGGCTTCCGGTACCGGTCAGAAAGGCGCCGCCCAAGCCGGAACCGCAGATCCTCACGGCCGACAACGGCCGCGCCGTGAAAGAGCTCGGATGGCTTCCCGAGCGATCGGGCCTTACCGAGATGGTCGCCGAGGCGTGGAGCGCCTGGAACGCCTGACGATCGGCTGCGCGGTCGAGGCCCGCCGTTCGCGACGGGCCGACGCGGCTACGCCCCGAGTTCCCTGGCGATCTCCTCGTTCACCGCCTGCTGGTGACTGGTGAGGAAGAAGTGACCGCCGGAGAACACCCTGATACGGAAACGCCCCGAGGTGTGCCGGCTCCAGGACTCCGCCTCCTCGACGGTCGTCCTCGGGTCGGCGTCACCGGTCAGCACGGTGATCGAACCACTCATGCTCTGCTCCGGATCTCCGCGATAGGTCTCGATCGCGCGGTAGTCACCTCGCAGCGCGGGCAATGCCATCCGCAGGATCTCCTCGTCGCCGAGCAGCCCGGCGTCCGTGCCGTTCAGCAGCTTGAGCTCGGCGATGATGCCGTCGTCGTCGCGCCGGTGCACCGACTCGTCCCGATAGGTGGACGGTCCTCGGCGCCCCGAGGCGATCAGCGTGTGGGGCGCGTTGACACCCTTGCGCTCCAGCCGGCAGGCCACCTCGAAGCCGATCACCGACCCCATGCTGTGGCCGAAGAAGACCGTCGGCTTCTCCGACAGTGTGATCAGCTCGTCGACGATCCGATCCGCCAGGGTGCCGATGTCGGTGATGCACGGCTCCCGCAACCGATCCTGCCGCCCGGGGTACTGGATGGCCACCACATCGGCACCCGGCGAGAACCTGGCCGAGGCCGGACGGAAGAAGCTGGCCGATCCGCCCGCGTGCGGGAAGAACACCAGGCGCTTACCCGCCCCCGCTGCCGGATGGTAGCGACGGACCCATGCGGTGCTGACGTCGTCCGCGATACTCACGATCCGTTGACCCCTTCATCTCGCCGAATAGCACTCGGACCAGTGAAGCCCATCGCGACTCACAAAAACACTAGAAGCCGGGCCGGTGGGTCTCGCCCCGAGGCCGCCGACCTGTCTTCAGGCCACGAACTCCGGTGATTTCCTGGTCTTTCGACATTTACTCTCACCACTGGCCGTCGCTGCGCGCCGCCGCCGAGTCGCGCCGCCAGGTCGATCGGCTGGCCACCGTCCGGGTGCGCCGGGTACGCGCCGTACAGAGGATGTCATGGACGCAGACAGCGGAGACCCTCGGGGTCAGCAGGCAGGCGGCATACCAGCGCCTCGGATGGAGAAGGTACTGCGCGGGCGGGTGCGCCTCGGCAGCCTGGGCAGGTGGAACGCGTGGCGGCCGCTGTTCGACCTGGTCCGGCCGCACAAACGCGTGCTGCTGCTGGGTGGCGTGTTCACCCTGGTGGGGAGCTCCGCCGGGCTGGCGATGCCGATCCTCGCCAAGAGCGTGATCGACGCTTTCGGAGAGGGTGGCGACCTCGCCGGCCCGATCCTCTGGCTGTCGGTGGCGGTCCTGCTGGCGGCCCTGCTCCTGGGGGCGGGTCGCTTCCTGCTCGAGCGGATGGGCGAGGGAATCGTGCTGACCTCGCGCATGAGCCTCGTCGACCGCATCCTGCGGCTCAGAGTGGCCGACGTGGACCGGCTCAAGCCGGGAGACCTGCTCTCCCGGGTCAACTCCGACACCACGCTGCTGCGCGCCGTCTGCACGGACGCGCTGGCCAGCTCGGTGAACGCGATCTTCATGTTCCTGGGCGCGGTGGTGCTGATGGCCGTCATCGACGGCCTGCTCCTCATGGTCACGCTCGCGGTGGTCGCCCTGATCGGCCTCATAGCGGCGTCGATCGTGCCGCGCATCGGCCGGGCGTCGCTTCAGGCCCAGGTCGCCCTGGGCGAGATGAGCTCCATACTCGACCGCGCGCTCCAGGCGTTCCGCACGGTCAAGGCCAGCGGGGCCGAGGCACGCGAGATCGCGGTGGTGGGCGTCGCGGCCTCCGAGGCACGTGACCGCGGTGTGGCCGCCGCCGCGTGGACCTCGGTCACGAGCGTCGGCACCTGGATGGCCACCCAGCTGGCGTTCCTCGCCGTGCTCGGAGTGGGCGGCGCGCGCGTCGCCGGCGGGGCGTTGGAGATCTCTTCGCTGGTCGCGTTCCTTCTCTACATGTTCTACCTGGTCTCCCCGATCGGGACGCTGATCGAGAACCTCACCCAGATGCAGAACGGCCTGGCCGCGATAATCCGTATCCGGGAGATCTCCGAGCTTCCGTCCGAGCCGCCCGTCCCCGAGACGCGGGAGCCGGAGAGCACCGACCCCGTCGGCCTCGTCTTCAGCGGCGTGGTCTTCCGGTACGGCGAAAACCGGTCGATCGTCCACGACCAGGTGGACTTCGAGGTGCCCGCGGGTGGCATGACCGCCCTGGTCGGCCCATCGGGAGCCGGCAAGTCCACGGTGTTCGGGCTCATCGAACGGTTCTACGAACCACAGGCCGGGAGGATCCTCATCGACGGCCGGGACATCCGCGAATGGCCACTGAGCGAGCTGCGCGCCTCGCTCGGCTACGTGGAGCAGGACGCCCCCGTCCTCGCCGGCACGTTCCGGGAGAACCTCGTCTTCGGAGCGCCCGGCGCCACCGAGGAGGAGATCGCCCACGCCGTGGCCCGCACCCGCCTGGACGATCTGGTCGCCCGCCTGCCCGAAGGCCTCGACACACCTGTCGGCCACCGCGGCGTCCTGCTCTCCGGCGGGGAACGCCAGCGAGTGGCCATCGCGAGGGCGCTGCTTCGCAAACCCCGTTTGCTGCTGCTCGACGAGGCCACCTCGCAGCTCGACGCCGTGAACGAGCTGCGCCTGCGCGAGGTGGTGGCCGAGGTGGCGCGGGAGACCACGGTCCTGGTCATCGCCCATCGGCTCTCCACCGTCACCGGCGCCAACCGGATCATCCTCATGGAGGCGGGCCGGGTCCGCGCCTACGGCACCCATGACGAGTTGGTCGACGCCGACGACCTCTACCGTGAGCTCGCCGCGACCCAGTTCCTCGTCACGTCCTGATGCTCCGGGCAGCCGGCGCGGCATTCGTGGCGACAGCCGTGAGGTCGCTCCGGTGGGGCGCTCGAACCTTCGATCGTGAGATCCGCCGACCGTGCTCTCCCCGTCGCGACGGGGAGAGCACGGATCATGACGGTGTCGGCCCGTGCGCGGGAACGTTCATGTCGAGCGCGGTGCCCTCGGTCCAGGGTTCCGGCCGGGTCAGGAACACCGAGTCGCCGTCAGTGCCCTCCTGCATCCGCACCCACCGCCGCATGGCGGCCTGGGTGACCGGTGACGACATGCTCATCAACGCGGCGACGGCCTCCTGGTTGAGACTGGCCCGGGCCGAGAGGGAAGGGGCGTCATTGAAGATCCGCTTCTGCAGGGCCACGGCCTTCCGCGGTCGCCTGGCATAGCGTTCCGCCATCCGCTGTACCGTGTCCAGCAGGTCCTCGGCCGGCACCACCCGGTTCACCAGGCCCAGCTCCAGAGCCTCCTGCGGCGTGTAGAAACGCGCTTCGAGCATCATCTCCAGAGCCCGGGACGGCCCGACGAGCTGGACGAGCCGCTGCCCGCCCAGGGAGGTGTTCAGCCCCAGCGACAGTTCGGGCAGGCTGAAACCGGCACCGCGGTCAGCGGACACGCGCATGTCGAAGAAGACCGACATCTCCAGGCCACCACCGCCGCACGGCCCGTTCACCGCGGCGATCCACACCGCCGGGGAGTGCATCAGTCGCAGCGCCATGTCATGGAACCGGGTCACCGCGAGCAGTCCTTTGAGCGAGGAACGGGCGATCAGACGTTCACCCGCCCGGCCCGTCATGGCCCGCACACTCCGGTACAGGTTCTGAGCGACCGCGCGGGAGATCTCCGGCGTGCCGTCCGCCTGCGAAGAGATGTCGGCGATGTCGAAGTGCGTGATGAACCGGCCGGGGCGCGCGCCGGTGACGACGACCGCGCCGACCGAGACGTCGTGCTCCACCGCCTCGACGAGCCGGATGAAGTCCCGTTGCATCGGCAGGGTCATGTAGTTGAACGGCGGAGCGTCCACCCGCGCCGTCAGCACCCGACCCGACTGCTCAAGCCGCAACGTGGACAGTTCGAGACCTACCGCGCCTTCCACAGGCCCCCGATCCGTCTGTTCTTCACCGGACATCCCTCAACCTGCCCATCGGAGCCAGCCGTCGACCAGGCGGGCCGTGTCCTCCGCCTTCTCGGCGAGCATCGAGAAGTGGTTCGCCTCGATCGTCCGTACGGTGTGCGACGGGTCGAACGGTGTCGCCCGCCAGTAATCCGATTCAGGTTCGACCTCGGAGAACGGCTCCGTGCACTGCACGAACAGCACGGGCGCTCTCACATCGGCCAGTTCGATACCGTGCGTAATGGCAGACCAGTGCCCCATCGCGGAAAGTCGCGCGGTGTTGAACCCGCCGAAAACCGTCTCCATCTGCATGATGTACTGCAGCACCTGCTCGGACAGCATCTGCGAATCGCCACCCGCGCGGGGATGGAAGGAGTCCATCATCACCACCGCCTCCGGGGAGATCCCCGACTTCTCCAGCACACCGGCCGCGCCGTAAGCGAGGATGCCGCCGGCCGAATGACCGACGAGCACGAACGGTTCCCCCTCACTGGCCTGCACGATGCTTTCCGCGATACTCCCGAGGGCGACATCGATCGTGGCGGGAAGGCCCTCACCGAGGGCGTAGCCGAGCAGGGGAAGCGCCGAGACGTGCCTTTCCCCGCGGAAGTGCGCGGCGAACCGCGCGTACTGGTGAACGCCACCGGTCACCGTGGACGAACTCACGCAGATCAAGCGGGGCGGCGCCGCACCACCGGCCAACGTCACCGGCCGGGGTGTTTCCTTCGGGTCGACAGGCGCCTCGTACGTGGGCCGGGCCCTCGCCACGGCATACAGCAGTCCGAACGCCTCCTGCGTCTTCCCGGAGCGGAAGGCGCCGCGGAACAACTCCGCCAAGGTGTCGTTCACCTGGCCCGTCGTCGAGGTGGTCGCCGTACCGTCGTTCGTCCGGTTGAGGAGCTCATGCCGCAGCCAGTGGGCGAGACCGGCGGAGTTCTTGTTCTCGAACACCGCCATCAACGGGAATTCCCAGCCGATCGCCCTGACAAGGGAGTTACGCAATTCGGTCGCGCTGAACGAGTCGAAGCCCAGCTCGAAGAAATCACGTTCGAGATCGACGGCCGCGGAGTCGCCGTGGCCGAGAACGGCGGCCGCGTGGCGCTGCACCAGTTCCCGCAACACCTCGTGCTGCTGCGCTTCTCCAAGCCCCCGCAACCGCTCCCGGGCGGTGTCCGTCTCGGGGGTCGACTCGGAATCGGCCGGCCCCATCACCGCGGCCAGCCCTGTCTCCGCCAGGTTCCCGGTGGGCGAACCGGTTCCGCCGAGCCAGTAACGCCGTCGCTGGAAGGCATAGGTGGGCAGGTCGATCCGGCGCCCGCCAGGCGGCAGCACCGAGCGCCAGTCGACGGGAACCCCGCGCACGTACAGCTCGGCCAGCGCAACCGTGGCCGCCATATGCTCGTCCCGGTCCTTACGCAGCACCGGCACCAGCACCGTGTCCGACCGATGCCGGTTGGCGGGCGAGTCGGCGAGCGCGGCGAGGGTCTCGCCGGCCATCGCGGCCAGCACCCCGTCGGGGCCCAGTTCCAGATACGCCCGCACGCCCTGGTGGTGCAGGGCTCGCACGCCGTCGGCGAAACGAACCGCGCCGCGGACCTGGTCGACCCAGTAGTCGGGCGAGCACAGCTGCTCGGCCGTGGCCACCTCGCCGGTCACGTTCGAGACGACCGGGATTCGCGGCGCGCTGTAGGTCAGCGTGCGGGCCAGGGCACGGAAGTCCTCCAGCATCGGATCCATCAACGGTGAATGGAACGCGTGCGACACCCGCAACCGCTTCGTCCGCACCCCCCGATCCTCCAGCACCGCGGCGATCCCGAGAACCGGCTCCTCCGCGCCGGAGATCACCACCGAGGCGGGACCGTTCACCGCCGCGATCGACACCTCACCCTCATGTCCCACCAGCAGAGCGGCGACCTCCTCCTCGGAGGTCCTCACCGACACCATCGCCCCACCGGCAGGAAGTGCCTGCATCAACCGAGCCCGGCCCGCCACCAGCGCACACGCGTCGGCGAGCGACAGCACCCCGGCCACATGCGCCGCCGCGATCTCCCCGATCGAATGCCCCGCCAGCACACCTGGCCGCAGCCCCCAGGACTCCACCAACCGGAACAGTGCCGTCTCCACCGCGAACAACGCGGGCTGCGCCCACCCCGTCCGATCCAGCAACTCCGCCTCGGCCGACCCCGGCTCGGCGAACAGCACCTCCCGCAACGAACAACCCCGGTGGTGCCCCGCCCGCTCAGCCTGCTCGCGTTCCCGGTCGAACCTCTCCAGCAGCGGCTCCAGCTCGGTGAACACCTCGTCCAGCGCCTGCGCGAACACCGGGAACCGCCCATACAGCTCCCGGCCCATCCTCGCCCGCTGACTCCCCTGACCGGTGAACAACACCGCCAGCCTCGGCTCCACCCCCGCCACCCCGCGCACCACACCCGCACCCGGCAGATCCTCGGCGACAGCCCGCAGGCCGGCCAGCGCACCATCACGACTCTCGGCCAGCACCACCGCCCGATGCTCGAACGCCGACCGCGTCGCCACCAGCGAGAAACCCATGTCCACCTGGTCCAGCTCGCGGTGCGCACTCACCTGCGCCGCCAGCCGTCGCGCCTGCTCACGCAGCGCCTCGTCACTTCTGGCCGACACCACCCAGGGCACCACACCCGTCGGCGTCCGGTCCCGCACCCCCGGCTCTGCCTGCGGCACCTCCGGCTCCTGCTCGATGATCAGGTGAACGTTGGTGCCGCTGATCCCGAACGACGACACACCCGCCCGGCGCGGACGACCCGTCTTCGGCCACTCGACCTGCTCGGTCAGCAGCTCCACCGCGCCCGCCGACCAGTCCACGTGCGACGACGGCGCGTCCACGTGCAGCGTCTTGGGCAGCACCCCGTGCCGCATCGCGAGCACCATCTTGATCACACCGGCCACACCCGCCGCGCCCTGCGTGTGGCCGATGTTCGACTTGATCGATCCCAGCAGCAGCGGACGACCGGCTTCACGGTTCTGGCCGTAGGTGGCGAGCAGCGCCTGCGCCTCGATCGGGTCACCCAGCCTGGTACCGGTCCCGTGCGCCTCCACCGCGTCCACCTCGGCGGCGGTCAGCCCGGCACCGGCCAGTGCCTGGCGGATCACCCGCTGCTGCGAAGGGCCGTTCGGCGCGGTCAGACCGTTGGAGGCGCCGTCCTGGTTGATCGCCGACCCGCGCACCACCGCGAGCACCTGATGACCGTTGCGGCGCGCGTCCGACAACCGCTCCAGCACCAGCACACCGACACCCTCGGACCAGCCGGTGCCGTCCGCGCTGTCGGAGAACGCCTTGCACCGCCCGTCGGGCGCCATCCCGCCGTCCACTCCGAAGCCAAGGAACCCGAGCGGGGTGGCTATCACCTTGACACCGCCTGCCAGCGCCAGGCTGCACTCGCCCGAGCGCAACGCCTGCGCCGCCAGGTGTATGGCGACCAGGGACGACGAGCACGCGGTGTCGATCGTCATCGTCGGGCCCTCCAGGCCCAGGACGTAGGACAGGCGGCCCGACAGCACACTGGCCGCCGTACCGGTGAGAATGTAGTTCCGCACCTCTTCCCCGGCTTCCAGGCACAGGTTCCCGTAGTCCTGGCCGTTGGTGCCCACGAAGACGCCCGTGGAGCTGCCCTTGAGCGAGGCCGGGTCGATCCCGGCCCGCTCGACCGCCTCCCACGTCGTCTCCAGCAGCAGCCGCTGCTGCGGGTCCATCGCGAGAGCCTCACGCGGCGTGATCCTGAAGAATCCAGGATCGAACTCCGTCACATCCGACAGGAACCCGCCCTGACACTCCGCGCCCAGCATCGATATCGTCTCCACATCCCAGCCCCGATCGACCGGGTGTGTAGAGATCGCGTCCTGCCCCTCGGACAGCAACCGCCACAGATCCTCAGGAGAGGCGACTTCACCTGGAAAGCGGCACGCCATCGACACGACCGCTATCGGCTCGTGCCTGCCCGACTCCACCTCTTCGAGCCGCCGGCGGGTCTCGTGCAAATCGGCGGTGACCCACTTCAGGTACTCGACGAGCTTTCGGTCTTCGGACATGAGAGTGGCCCTTCACATTGTTCAGACGAGGGCTCGGATCACAGATCTTTCGAGCGCCCCAGTTCGTTGTCGATGAAGCTGAGGATTTCCTCGGTACTCGCCGATTCGAGCATGTCGGCGACGGCGACTTCGCCGTTCTCCGTGCCGCTCTCGCTCACCCTCGCCAGCAGGTGCCGCAGCCGGGTCGAGATGCCGTTCCTGGTGCGATCGTCGAGTGCGTTGCCGGGAAGACCGGAAAGAGAGGTCTCGAACCGGTCGAGGTCGGCCAGCAACGACAGTTCTACCGCGGCGTTCGCTCCGGGCGCGATCTCCTCCAGGAGGTATTCGGCGAGGCTGGCCGGGGTCGGGTAGTCGAAGATGAGGGTCGCGGTCAGCCGCAGCCCGGTGGCCACGTTGAGCCGGTTGCGCAGTTCCATGGTGGTGAGGGAGTCGAAGCCCAGCTCGCGGAACTCTCGTCCGGGCTGGATCGCGTCCACCGACTCGTGTCCCAGCACCACCGCCGCCTGCGTCCGCACCAGGTCCATCATCAGTCGTACCTGCTCGGTGTGCTCCAGGCCGGCGAGCCGCTTCACCAGCTCCGCTTCCCCGCCCGCCACAGCCGAGACCGCCGAACGACGCCCCGCGCGGACCAGGCCCCGCATCAGATGCGGCACCTCGCCCACCGCCCGCAGCACCGACAGCTCCAACCGCACCGGCACCACCATCGCCCGGCCCGACGCGGTGGCGGCCTCGAACGCCGCGAGGCCCTGCTCGGCCGAGAGCGCCGGCATCCCCGGCCGGTTGATCCGCCGCATCTCGACCGCACTCAACGTGCCGGTCATTCCCGCGTCCTGAGCCCACGCGCCCCACGCCAGCGACAACCCCGCCAGTCCTTCGGCCCGGCGCACCTGAGCCAGCGCGTCCAAGAACACATTGCCCGCCGCGTAGTTGCCCTGACCAGGCGCTCCCAGCACACCAGCGAAGGAGGAGAACAGGACGAACGCCGCGAGGTTCGTGTTCCGAGTGAGTTCGTGCAGATGCCAGGCCGCGTCGACCTTCGGCCGCAGCACCGCCCCCAGCCCCTCGGCCGTCAGCGACGGAATCGTGCCGTCGGCCAGCACACCGGCGGTGTGAATCACCGCGGTCAGCGGATGATCGGCATCGATCCCGGCCAGCAGCTCCGCCACCTGATCCCGGTCGGCCACGTCACAGGCGGCGATAGTGACCTCGACTCCATGCGCGATCAACTCCGCCTGCAACTCCACCGCGCCCGGAGCATCCAGGCCCCTGCGGCTGGTCAGCAGCAGATGACGCACCCCACGCTCGGCCACCACATGCCACGCGAACAACGCACCCAGACCACCGGTACCACCGGTGATCAACACCGTCCCCTGCGGGTCCCAGACCCGGCTCGCCGCTCCCTCCGTGTCAGAGCCGGGCACCACCCGCGCCAGGCGCGGTACCCACACCTCACCATCGCGCACCACCGCCTGCGATTCACCCGAGGAAAACGCCTCGGCCAGCACCGCCGGCAATCCGGACAGCGAGGATTCCCGGTCATCGACGTCGACCAGCGCGAACCGGCCCGGTTCCTCAGACTGCGCGCTGCGGACCAGACCCCACGTCCCAGCAGCCGGAAGATCGGCCACCACCTCACCGTCGGTCGCGACCGCGCCCCGGGTGAGGAACACCAGGCGCGAATCGGCGAACCGCTCATCGGCCAACCACTGCTGCAGCAGGTGCAGCACGTGAGTCGTCAGCGCATGCGCCGACTCCACCGTCCCGACCGCCGGATCCGAGAGCGCCTCCACCATCACCACGGCCGGGACCGGCCCCGCCTCGGCCAGCGCGGACAGATCCGCATACACCGGCACCGCGTCCCCGGCCTCGCGCAACGCCGCCGCCACACCCAGCGCGTCCACGCCGAGCACCGCCACCGGTATCGACGCCTGCTCCGCCTGCGCCACAGCACCCACCGGCGCCCACTCCACCCCGAACAACGACTCCCAGCCCGCACCCACACCCTCGGAGAGACCCAGCTGCTCGATCGCGACCGGCCGCAACACCACGTTGCGCGCCGACACCACCGGCCCACCGGCAACATCCACCGCGCTCAACGACACCGCATCCGGCCCCGTCTTGACCAACCGCACCCGCAACACCGACGCCCCACCCGCGTGCAAACACACCTGCTCCCACGCAGACGGCAGCACACCGCTCTCGGAACCGTCCAGATCAGCGAAGGCCACCGCGTGCAGCGCCGCGTCCAGCAGCGCCGGATGCATCCCGAACGAGCCCGCGCTCGGGGCCGCCTGTTCGGGCAGCCTCACCTCGGCGAACACCTCACCGTCGGCACCGCGCCAAAGCTCGCGCAACCCCTGGAATGCCGGACCGTAGGCGAAACCGTCCTCGGCCAGTTCCTCGTACAGCCCCTCCAGCTCGATCGCGGACGCCCCCGCAGGCGGCCACTCCGCCGCCTCGAACGGCACGACCTCCGCCACTCCGGTCGCGAGCGTGCCGGTGGCGTACCGCGTCCACGCCACCTCCTCGGCGGCCTCCACCGAACGGGCATACACGCTCACACTCCGACGATCCGACTCCTCCTTGGCCTCCACCCATACCTGCACCATGACCGCGTCCCGCTCGCCCAGCACCAATGGCGCGTCCAGGGTCAGCTCCTCCACCACCTCGCAGCCGACCTGGTCCCCGGCACGTACCGCCAGCTCCACGAACGCCGAACCCGGCACCACCACCGAACCCGCCACCACGTGATCGGCCAGCCACGGATGCGACGAGAGCGACAACCGACCCGTCAGCACCACCCCGTCGGAGTTGGCCAGCGGCATCGCGGCGCCCAGCAACGGGTGATCCGTCGCGGCCAGACCCGCCGCCGCCACATTCCCTATGTCGGAACCGAGGTTGTCGGGCCAGAACCGCTGGTGCTCGAAGGGATAGGTCGGCAGGTCGACCCGGCGCCCACCCGGCAGCACCGAGCGCCAGTCCACCGGCACCCCGTGCACATGCAACTCGGCCAGCGCCGCCATCACCGCCACATGCTCATCGCGGCCCTTGCGCAGCACCGGCACCAGCACCGTGGGCAACTCATGCGCATGCGTCTCCGGTTCGGTCGCGATGATGTCCTGGGCCATAGCGGTCAGCGCCCCGTCGGGGCCCAGCTCCAGATACGCCCGCACGCCCTGCGCGCGCAGAGTGCTCACGCCGTCGGCGAAGCGAACCGCACCACGGACCTGGTCCACCCAGTAGTCCGGCGAGCACAACTGCTCGGCCGTGGCCGCCCGCCCGGTCAGCGTCGACACGATCGGAGTCCTCGGCGCCCCGTAGGTGAGCCCGCTCGCCAGCGTGCGGAAGTCCTCCAGCATCGGATCCATCAACGGCGAGTGGAACGCGTGCGACACCCGCAACCTCTTCGTCCGCGCCCCTCGCTCCTCCAGGGCAGCGGCGATGTCGAGGACCGGCTGCTCAGCACCGGAGATCACCACCGAGGCCGGGCCGTTCACCGCCGCGACCGAGACCTCCTTCTCCCGCCCGGCGAGCAGCTCGGCGACCTCCTCCTCGGAGGTCTGCACCGCCACCATCGCCCCACCCGCGGGAAGCGCCTGCATCAACCGCGCCCTGCCCGCCACCAGCGCGCACGCGTCCTTCAAGGACAGCACCCCCGCCACATGAGCAGCGGTGATCTCCCCGACCGAATGACCGGCCAGCACATCCGGCCGGATTCCCCACGAGGAGACCAGCCGGAACAGCGCCGTCTCCACCGCGAACAGCGCCGGCTGCGCCCACCCGGTCCGATCCAGCGCCTCCGCCTCCGCCGACCCCGGCTCGGCGAACACCACCTCACGCAACGAGCCCTCAAGCAGCGGCTCCAGTTCCGCGATCACCTCGTCCAACGCCGTCGCGAACACCGGGAAACGGTCATACAACTCCCGGCCCATCCCCGCCCGCTGGCTACCCTGACCGGTGAACAACACCGCCAGCTGCGGCTCGCCCGCGGCCACCCCGCGCACCACGCCCGCACCCGCACGGTCCTCGGCCAGGCCGGCCAGCCCAGCCAGCACACCCTCACGACCATCGGCCAGCACCACCGCCCGATGCTCGAACGCCGACCGCGTCGTCGCCAGCGAGAACGCCGCATCAACCACCCCCAGACCAGGCTCACCCCCCAAGAGGGACACCAACCGCCCGGCCTGCGCCCGCAACGCCTGCCCCGTCTTCGCCGACACCAACACCGGCACCACACCCGCGACTACCTCGCCCTGCGAAACCTCTCCGGACTCCGGCACCTCCGGCCCCTGTTCGAGGATCACGTGCGCGTTGGTGCCACTGATCCCGAACGACGACACACCCGCCCGGCGCGGACGACCCGTCTTCGGCCACTCGGCCGACTCGGTCAGCAGCTTCACCGCACCCGCCGACCAGTCCACATGCGAGGAAGGAGTATCGATATGGAGCGTCTTGGGCAGCACACCGTGCCGCATCGCGAGCACCATCTTGATCACACCGACCACACCCGACGCCGCCTGCGCGTGACCAAGGTTCGACTTGATCGCACCTATCAGCAGCGGCCGGTCCTCGTCCCGGTCCTGGCCGTACGTCGCGAGCAGCGCCTGTGCCTCGATCGGGTCACCCAGAACCGTGCCGGTCCCGTGCGCCTCCACCGCGTCCACCTCGGACGCCGACAAACCGGCGCTGATCAGCGCCTGGCGGATCACCCGTCGCTGCGAGGGACCGTTCGGCGCGGTCAGACCGTTGGAGGCGCCGTCCTGGTTCACCGCAGAGCCACGCATCACCGCGAGCACCTGGTGGCCGTTGCGGCGGGCGTCCGACAACCGCTCCAGCACCAGCATGCCCACACCCTCGGACCAGCTGGTGCCGTCCGCACTGTCGGAGAACGCCTTGCACCGAGCATCGGGCGCCACCCCGCTGCCTTGCATGCCGAAGCCGACCAGCACCATCGGCGACGTCATCACCGTGATACCGCCGGCCAGCGCGAGCGAGCACTCCCCCGACCGCAGCGCCTGCGCCGCAAGGTGCAATGTCACCAGCGACGACGAACACGCGGTGTCCACCGACACCGCAGGACCCTCCAGGCCCAGCGTGTACGACAGGCGGCCCGACAGCACACTGGCCGCCACACCGGTGACGCCGTTGCCCTGCGCGTCCGCCGGAGAACTCATGATCACGCTCATGTAGTCCTGGCCGTTGGTGCCCACGAACACCCCGGTGGAACTGCCCTTCAGCGAGGCCGGGTCGATCCCGGCCCGCTCGACCGCCTCCCACGTCGTCTCCAGCAGCAGCCGCTGCTGCGGGTCCATCGCGAGAGCCTCACGCGGCGAGATCCCGAAGAACCCCGCGTCGAACCCCGCCACATCCGCCAGGAACCCACCCTCGGACCCGACACCCACCGCTGACATCGACTCCAGGTCCCAGCCCCGATCAGCCGGGACCTGCGAGATCGCGTCCTCGCCCTCGACCAGCAACCGCCACAGATCCTCGGGAGAGTCGACCCCACCTGGGTAACGGCACGCCATCGACACGATCGCGATCGGTTCCTGCCTGCCCGACTCCACCTCTTCGAGCCGCCGACGGGTCTCATGCAAATCGGCGGTGACCCATTTCAAGTACTCGACGAGCTTCCGGTCTTCGGACATGAGAGTGGCCCTTCACATTGTTCAGACGCGGGCTCGAATCACAGATCTTTCGAGCGGCCCAGTTCGTTGTCGATGAAGCTGAGGATTTCCTCGGTACTCGCCGATTCGAGCATGCCGGCGACAGCGATTTCACTAGTTTCCGTACCGCTCTCGCTCACCTTCACCAGCAGGTGCCGCAACCGGGTCGAGATACCGTTCCGGGCGAGATCGTCGAGTGTGTAGCCGGAAAGAGCGGTCTCGAACCGGTCGAGATCGGCCAGCAACGACAGCTCTACCGCGGTGTTCGTTCCGGGCGCGATTTCCGCCAAAAGGTGTTCGGCGAGGCTCACGGGGGTGGGGCAATCGAAGATGAGGGTGGCGGGCAGCCGCAGTCCGGTAGCGGCGTTGAGGCGGTTGCGCAGCTCCACCGCGGTGAGGGAGTCGAAGCCCAGCTCACGGAACTCCCGCCGCGCCTGGACGGTCTCCGCCGACTCGTGCCCCAGCACCGCCGCCGCCTGCGCCCGCACCAACTCCACCACCAGCCGAACCTGCTCGGCCTCACCCAACCCCGCCAACCGCCGCAACAGCTCCGAATCCTTACCCGCGAGGACGGAAACCGCCGACCGACGGCCCGCACGAACCAGACCACGCATCAGATGCGGCACCTCTGGGAACGTGCGCAGCACCGAGAGATCCAGTCGCACCGCCACCACCGCCGTCCGACCCGACGCGGTGGCCGCCTCGAACGCCGCGAGTCCCTGCTCGGCCGAGAGCGCCGGCATCCCCGCCCGCGCCATCCTGCGCAGGTCGACCGCGCCCAGCGTGCCGGTCATCCCGGTCTCCTGCTCCCACAGGCCCCACGCCAGCGACAACCCCGCCAGCCCCTCGGCCCGACGCGCCTGGGCCAGCGCGTCGAGGAACGCGTTCGCCGCCGCGTAGTTACCCTGACCCGCGTTGCCCATCACTCCGGCGAACGAAGAGAACATCACAAATCCGGCCAGGTCCAGGCCCTGGGTGAACTCGTGTAGATACCAGGCGGCGTCGACCTTGGGCCGCAGCACCGCATCCAGACCCTCCGCCGTCAGCGACGGAATCGTCCCGTCATCCAGTACACCGGCGGTGTGAATCACCGCGGTCAGCGGATGATCGGCATCGATCCCGGCCAGCAGGGCCGCCACCGCGTCCCGATCGGCCATGTCGCATGCCGCGATCGTGACCTCGACACCGTGCGCGATCAGCTCGGCCTGCAACTCCACCGCACCCGGAGCGTCCAACCCCCGACGGCTGGTCAGCAGCAGATGACGCACCCCACGCTCGGCCACCACATGCCGGGCGAACAACGCACCCAGACCACCGGTACCACCGGTGACCAGAACGGTTCCCTCCGGATCCCAGACCCGGCCCACCTCGTCGCCAACGTCAGATCCTGGCGCCACCCGCGCCAGGCGCGGAACCCGCACCTCACCCTCGCGCACCGCCACCTGCGGCTCACCCGAGGCCAACACCCCGGGCAGTGCATCGAGCAGGACCGACAGCGAGGACTCCTGATCATCCACGTCGACCAGCGAGAACCGGCCCGGGTTCTCCGACTGAGCACTGCGGACAAGGCCCCACACCCCAGCGGCCGAGAGATCGGCCACCACTTCGCCATCGTCGGTCGCGACCGCGCCCCTGGTGACGAAAACCAGGCGCGAGTCGGCGTACCGGTCCTCGGCCAGCCACCGCTGCAGCAGGTCCAGAACATGGGCGGTCAGTGCATGCGCCGACTCCACCACCCCTGCCGCCGGGTCGGAGGCCACTTCCATCAGCACCACACTCGGCACCGGGCCCGCCTGGGCCAGCGCGGGCAGATCCGCATGCACCGGCACCACGTCCCCGACCGCCTGCAAGGCGGGGGCAAGACCCAGGACGTCCAAGCCGAGCACCGCCACCGGTATCGACACCGGCACCTCGTCGGTCTGCGACAGGCCGCTCGCGGCAGGCCACTCCACCCGGAACAGCGCGTCCTGCCTGACTCCGCGAGGGTCGGAGCCGGCCAAGTGCTCGGCGGCCATCGGCCGGAGTACCACCGACCGAGCCGACAGCACCGGCGCTCCGGTCGCATCCATCGCGTTCAGCGAGACCGCATCGCCGCCCGTCCTGGCCAGCCGCACCCGCAGCACCGAGGCTCCGGCCGCGTGCAGGCACACCCCACCCCACGACAACGGCAGGCGGCCACCCGCGACATCATCCAACCCCGCGAACGGCACAATATGCAGCGACGCGTCCAGCAGCGCCGGATGCAACCCGAACGAATCCGCATCACCGGCCTGCTCAGGCAATCTCACCTCGGCGAACAGCTCGTCATCGCGTCGCCAGGCCGCCCGCAGCCCCTGGAACACCGGGCCATAGCCCAAGCCCTCCCCCGCCAGCTCTTCATACAGCCCCGCCAGCTCGATCACAGCCGCGTCGGCCGGCGGCCACACCGCCACATCGAACGGCTCGGCAGGCGAAGCATCCGTGGCAAGCGTGCCAGTGGCGTGCCGCACCCACGGCACCTCCTCGGCCGCGTCCGCCGACCGCGAGTACACACTCACCGACCGGCTGCCCGACTCCTCCGCAGCCCCCACCCACACCTGCACCGCCACCGCGTCGTCCTCGCCCAGCACCAGCGGCGCGGTCAGCGTCAACTCCTCGACCACCTCGCAGCCGACCTGGTCACCGGCCCGCACCGCCAGCTCCACGAACGCGGTGCCCGGTACCACCACTGAGCCCGCCACCATGTAGTCGGCCAGCCACGGCTGCGCACTCACCGACAACCGCCCGGTCAGCACCACCCCGTCCGAGTCGGCCCGAGGCATCACCGCACCCAGCAACGGATGATCCGTAGCGGCCAGGCCCAGCACGCGGGCATCACCGCTCTGCTTGGCGTTCGGCCAGAACCGCTGGTGCTGGAAGGCGTAGGTGGGCAGATCCACCCGTCGGCCACCGGTCAGCACCTGCTGCCAGTCGACCTTCACGCCCCGGACGAACAGCTCCGCGGCCGACGTCAGCACCCGGTCCAAGCCGCCGTCCTCGCGGCGCAACGTCCCGGCGATCACGGTGACGCTGTCGGTCTCGTCCGCACACTCGCCGATACCGACCGTCAACACCGGATGCGGACTCACCTCCACGAACACCCGATACCGCTGCTCCAGCAACTCTCCTATCGCCGGAGCGAAGCCCACCGTGCGCCGCAGATTCTCACACCAATACCCGGCCTCCAGCTCCGGACCCTCCAGCCACTGACCCGTCACCGTCGACAGCATCGGCACCCGCACCGACTGCGGCACCACCCCCGCCAGAACCTGCGCCAGCTCCTCGTCGATCAAATCGACCTGCGCCGAATGCGAGGCGTAATCCACCGCGATCCGCCGCACCCGCACATCCTCAGCAGCCAACCGCTCGACCAGCCCTTCGACCGCCGCGACCTCACCGGCCACCACCACCGAGTTCGGACCGTTCACCGCCGCCACCGAGATCCGCCCGTCCCACGCCGCCACCCGCTCCGCGACCTGCTCGACCGGCAGCGCGACCGACGCCATCGCCCCCAACCCCGCCAACCGCTCACCGATCAAACGACTACGCAACGCCACCACCCGCGCGCCGTCGGACAACGACAGACCACCCGCCACCACCGCCGCCGCGATCTCACCCTGCGAATGCCCCACCACCGCATCCGCACGAACCCCCAACGACTCCCACACCGCCGCCAACGACACCATCACCGCGAACGACACCGGCTGCACCACATCCACCCGATCCAGCGACGGAGCCCCCTCGCTCTGCCGGACCACATCCAGCAACGACCACTCCACGAACGGCTCCAACGCCGCCGCACACTCGGCCATCCGAGCCGCGAACACCCCCGACTCCTCCAACAACCGCGCACCCATCCCCACCCACTGCGCCCCCTGACCAGGGAACACCCACACCGACTTCCCATCAACGTCCGCCACACCGGACACCACCCCAGGCACCGACTCACCCGACGCCACCCCACCCAACCCCGCCAGCAACCCCCCACGATCCCCGCCGACCACCACCGCACGATGCTCGAACACCGACCGCGACCCCACCAGCGACGACCCCACATCCACCGGGTCAAGCTCACCGGCCGCCCGCACGTGCGTCAGCAATCGCCCGGCCTGCGCCCGCAGTGCCTCCTCGGTCTTCGCCGACACCACCCACGGCACCACGCCCGCTGCCGGAGCTCGATCCTTGCCACGCGACTCCGTTTCAGGAGCCTCCGGCCCCTGCTCCAAGATCACGTGCGCGTTGGTGCCGCTGATCCCGAACGACGACACACCCGCCCGACGCGGACGACCCGTCTGCGGCCACTCCACCTGCTCGGTCAGCAGCTCCACCGCACCCGAGGCCCAGTCCACATGCGACGACGGCTCATCCACGTGCAACGTCCGAGGCAGCACCCCATGCCGCAGAGCCATCACCATCTTGATCACACCGGCCACACCCGCAGCCGCCTGCGTGTGACCGAGGTTCGACTTCACCGAACCCAGCAACAGCGGCCGGTCCTCGTCCCGATCCTGACCATAGGTCGCCAGCAACGCCTGCGCCTCGATCGGGTCGCCCAGCGTCGTCCCCGTACCGTGCGCCTCGACCGCGTCCACCTCGGACACCGAGAGCCCGGCCCCGGCCAACGCCTGACGGATCACCCGCTGCTGGGAGGGACCGTTCGGCGCCGTCAACCCGTTCGACGCACCGTCCTGGTTCACCGCAGAACCACGCACCACCGCGAGCACCCGGTGGCCGTTGCGGCGGGCGTCCGACAGCCGCTCCAGCACCAGCATGCCCACACCCTCGGAGTAGCTGGTGCCGTCCGCCGCGTCGGCGAAGGACTTGCACCGCCCATCGCCTGCCAGTCCACCCTGCGCACTGAAGCCGATGAACACCGCAGGGGTGGCCATCACCGTCACACCACCGGCAAGCGCCAGGTCGCAGTCACCCGAGCGCAGCGCCTGCGCCGCCATGTGCATCGCCACCAGCGACGACGAACACGCCGTGTCCACCGTCACCGCCGGACCCTCCAGGCCCAGCGCGTACGAGATCCGGCCGGTCGCGACGCTGCCCGCCGTACCGGTACTGATGAAGCCCATCGCCTCCGGCGGGAGTGCGGCGCTCATCCCGTAGTCGTGATACATCACCCCGGCGAACACGCCGGTACGGCTGCCGCGCAACGAGGTCGGGTCCACGCCCGTCCGCTCGATCGCCTCCCACGACGTCTCCAGCAACAACCGCTGCTGCGGGTCCATCGCGAGCGCCTCACGCGGCGAGATCCCGAAGAACCCCGGATCGAACTGCGTGGCACTCTCCAGGAAGCCACCCTCGCGCACATAGTCCGAGCTGTACGAGGTCCCCAGATCCCAGCCTCGCGTGGTCGGAAACTCGGAGATCCCGTCCCCGCCCTCGGCCACCAGCCGCCACAGATCCTCCGGAGAGGCGACCTCACCCGGGAAACGGCACGCCATGCCCACGATCACGACCGGATCGTTCGTTACCGGCACCAGCATCGCGGGAACCGTCACATCGGCGTCCTCGCCGAACAGTTCGGCCAGCAGGAAGTCCGCCAGTACGGTCGGTGTCGGGTAGTCGAACACCAGCGTGGACGGCAACCGCAAACCCGTCGCGGCGTTCAGCCGGTTGCGCAACTCGACCGCGGTAAGGGAGTCGAAGCCCAGCTCGCGGAACTCCCGACGCACCTCCACCATGTCGGACGAAGCATGACCCAGCACCATCGCCGCCTCGACACGCACCAGGTCCACCAGAACCTCGGCCCGCTCGGCCGCCCCCAACGGAGCCAACCGCTGCAACAACGTCGCAGCCACCACCGAACCCGACGCCGCCAACCGCCGACCACCCCGCACCAAACCCCGCAACAACGCCGGCACCTCACCATAGGTGCGCATCGAAGGAAGATCCAGCCGAACCGGAACCAGCACCGCGTGCTTCAGCGCGGTAGCGGCCTCGAACAGCGCCATGCCCTGCTCCACCGAGAGCGGCGGCATACCCGTACGGGTGATCCGCTGCATATCGATATCGCCCAGCGTTCCGGTCAATCCGGTGTCCTGGGTCCAGGGCCCCCAGGCCAGCGACAACGCGGGCAGTCCCTCGGCCCGGCGGACCTGCGCCAAGGCGTCCAAGAACGTGTTCGCGGCCGCGTAGTTGCCCTGCCCGGCGGAGCCCATCACGCCCGACAGGGACGAGTAGATGATGAACGCCGCCAGATCCAGATCCCGGGTCAGCTCGTGCAGATGCCAGACCGCGTCGACCTTCGGCCGAAGGACCGTCTCCAGCCGCTCAGGCGTGAGCGACGGGATCGTGCCGTCGGCCAGCACACCGGCGGTGTGAATGACCGCGGTCAGCGGGTGCTCGTCGTCCACCTGCGCCAGCAGGGCCGCGACCTGGTCGCGGTCGGCCATGTCACAGGCCGCGACCGTGACCTCCACCCCATGCGCGATCAACTCGGCCCGCAACTCCACCGCACCCGGAGCATCCAACCCCCGACGGCTGGTCAACACCAGATGACGCACCCCACGCTCGGCCACCACATGCCGAGCCAAACTCCCTCCCAGACCACCGGTACCACCA
>NZ_JBEYID010000037.1:0-48049 GCF_040635605.1 Streptosporangium sp. NPDC006930
CTGTGTTCTTCTCCCTCAGCGCTGCGCGGTTGTGGGCCTTCGCGGTCTGCACCCGCCGCCCCCCCCCGCCCACCCCCCCCCCCCCCCCCGCGGGGCCCCCCCCCCCCCCCCCCCCCACCTCTCCTCCTGTTCGGCGCCCTTTCCGCGAGTCTTTCGAAACCCTCCGATGGCCATCCCTACGGGGAGGTCTCGCGGTCGCGCGAGCGGCTCCCTCGTTTCACCGGCCAGGAGACCGTGAGAAGGTGCGCCCCTTCCAGTCCGCACCGGTCACACAAAATGACCACTGGACAACAGTCAGTTTTCCTACATGATTAGTTGGGTATCGATTCCGGCTACGAGTTCAGGAGTCACCGTGGCACTCATCCAGCCCGATCCCACCTTCTACCCGTCGGCCCGTGAGGCCATGACGGCCCCGAAGGAGGAGCTCGCCTACGTCGCACTGCTCGCCGCGACCGGCGACGGCCGGCCCGACGGGCTCGCCACGATCGACCTGTCGACCGGGGCGATCGCCGACGTGCACGACATGTCCGTCCCCGGCGACGAGCTCCACCACTTCGGCTGGAACGTGTGCAGCGCGGCCCTGTGCCCGTACGCGCCACACCCGCACGTGGAGCGCCGCTACCTGGTCCTTCCCGGTCTGAGGTCCAGCAGAATCTACATTTTCGACGTCAAGGACGACCCCCGGCGCCCCAAGCTCGTCAAGACGATCGAACCGGAGACGATCTTCGAGAAGACCGGCTACAGCCGCCCGCACACCGTCCACTGCGGCACCGACGCCATCTACGTCAGCGCGCTCGGCGACGTGGACGGCGACGCGCCCGGCGGGATCTTCACGCTCGACCACGACACCTTCGATCCGAAGGGCCGCTGGGAGGCCGACCGGGGGACGCAGCGGCTGCACTACGACTTCTGGTGGCACCTCGGGCACGACACGATGATCTCCAGCGAGTGGGGAACACCCAACCAGATCGAGCCGGGACCCTCGCTGGAGCTTCTGGTCGGCCGACAGTACGGTCACAGGCTGCACGTCTGGGACCTGGCCAAGCGCAGGCACCTTCAGGAGATCGACCTGGGCGACCAGCACCAGATGGCCCTGGAGCTCCGGCCCGCCCACGACCCGACCAAGACCTACGGCTTCGTCAACACCGTGATCAACGTCGAGGATCTGTCGGCCAACATCTTCACGTGGTACCTGGAGGGCGGCGTCTGGAAGGCGCGCAAGACGATCACGATCCCGGCCGAGCCCGCCGACCCCGACCTGCTGCCCGAGCCGCTCAAGCAGTTCGGCGCCGTGCCACCGCTGGTCAGCGACATCTCGCTCACCCTCGACGACCGGATCCTGCTCGTCTCCGCCTGGGGCACCGGCGAGCTCAAGGCGTACGACGTCTCCGACCCGTTCGCGCCACGCGAGACCGGCTCGGTCCGGATCGGCGGGATCGCCAGGCGCGACGGTCACCCGGCGGCTCAGGGCCGGGCGCTGAACGGAGGGCCGCAGATGGTCGAGGCGAGCAGGGACGGACGGCGGGTCTATTTCACCAACTCGCTCTACCGCTCCTGGGACGACGTCTTCTACCCCGACGGCATCTCCGGCTGGATGGCGAAGGTGGACATCGCCGACGACGGTTCGATCGCCCTCGATCCGGATTTCTTCGTCGACTTCTCCTCCGACGGCCGCCGCGCGCACCAGATCCGTCTGCAGGGCGGCGACTCCTCCTCCGACTCCTACTGCTTCCCGTGATCCCGGCCACCTTCCCACCGGACGTCGACACCTTCCCACTCTCCGCGAGGCGCACCCGATGGATCTGACGTCCCTGATCATCCTGGCCGGGCTCGGTGCCTTCCACGGCCTGAACCCGGCCATGGGCTGGCTTTTCGCGGTCGCGCTCGGACTGCAGGAGCGCTCTCGCGAAGGAGTGCTGCGCGCGCTGCCGCCCATCGTGCTCGGCCACGCGGGCTCGGTGCTGATCACGCTCGTCCTGGTGTCGGCGGCCCGGCTGGCCGCCCCGCCGAAAGCGGTCTCGTACGGCGTGGCGGCCGTGGTGTGCGGGTTCGGCCTCTGGCGGCTGCTGAGACGGCGCCATCCCCGCTGGGTCGGCATGAAGGTGACGAAGTGGCAGCTGGCCGGGTGGTCGTTCCTGATGGCCACCGCTCACGGGGCCGGGCTGATGGTGCTCCCCGTCACCCTGCACAGCGGACATGGCGGGCACGGGGGCCACGAAGGGCACGACGCCGCCGCGCTGGCCTCGCAGAGCCTGCTGACGACCGGGGTGCATACGGTGTCCATGCTGGTGACGACGACCGTTCTGGCCCTCGTCGTCTACGAGCGGCTGGGCGTGGCGGTGCTCCGCAAGGCGTGGTTCAACCTCGACCTCGCCTGGGCCGTCGCCCTCATCGGGGCCGGCGCCTTCGCCGCGATCACCTGATGCCGCCCGGCAGGCGAGCCGAACCCCACGCGAACCGGGTGAACCGCCCGGCGGCGGCGTACGTTTCAGGATCATGCGCCGACTGTTACCCGCCCTGCTGGCCGTCGCCGCCCTCTCGGCGTGTGCCATGACCGAGTCCAGTGTGATCACCGCGAAAGGGGTGGAACGGGAGACCCCGAAGGATCCTCCGATCGAGGAGACCGTACGCGGTCTGACCTCCTTCGGGCATGCCCTGTTCGTCGCGACCGCGAAACCCGGGGCCAACACCGTTCTGTCGCCTCTGAGCATCGGTTACGCCTTCGGCCTGGCGAGGGCGGGAGCCGCGGGAGACACCGCCACCGAACTCGACGCGGTCTTCGGCTTCCCCTCCGGCGGGCCGCACACCTCGCTCAACGCGCTCACCAGGCAGATCGTCACGACCGACGCTCCGCCTCCCCTCCCAGAACCGGACGCGGAGCGGGACGCCCAGGCGGGTGCGTCCGAACCACCGGTCGTGGGCATCGCCAACGACCTGTTCACCCAGAAGGGGTTGAACGTCAAGCCCGAGTTCCTGCGTACGCTCGCGGCGCAGTACGGCACGGGCGTGCGCCAGGTGGACTTCACCGGCGACGCCACGGAGGTCATCAACGCCTGGGCCGAGGAGCGGACCGCGGGGCGGATCAGAAAGGTGTTCGACGACCTGCCCGCGCAGACCAGGCTGGTCATCGCCAACGCCGTTTACCTGCGGGCCGACTGGACGGCACCGTTCACCGACGCGCCGGAAGAGGGCGCCACCTTCACCCGTGCGGACGGTACGACGACACGCACGACCCTGATGCGCAAAGACGGCTTCCTCCCGTACGCGGCGGGATCCGGCTGGCAGGCTGTGGAGCTGCGCTACGCCGGAGACGAGCTGGCCATGTGGGTCCTCCTGCCGCGAGCGGGCGGTTCCCCCGGCGACCTGCTCTCCCCCGTTGTGATGGCGGAGGTGGCGCGTGGGCTTGAGGAGCGGCCGGTGCGGCTCGCCATGCCCCGGTGGGACTTCTCCACGAGCCTGGATCTGGCGGAACCGCTCGCGAGGCTGGGGCTGCGGGGGACCGACTACTCGGGGATCACCGACGGGGCCCTCCTCGACCAGGTGATCCACCGCGCCAACATCACCGTGGACGAGTGGGGTACCGAGGCCGCCGCCGTCACCGGCCTCGCCTTCCTCCTGTCGGCCCCGGCCCCGCCAGAGGCGGAGATCCGCGCCGACCACCCGTTCGCCTTCGTGATCGTTCACCGGCCGACGCTGACCCCGCTGTTTGTCGGCCAGGTCGGCGACCCGGCCGCGTAAAGACGCCCGAGCGTGTGAAAGCGACCTGACTGTGTGAAAGTGAGCCGACCGTGTGAAAGCGAGTCGGCCCGCCCGGCGGAAGGCCCGCGAAGACCCCGCTGTCCGGCGGGAGGTGACCGCGCGAGAGCGCGATCCTTCGCGGACTCAGCGGGAGAAGGGGAGCAGGCCCTTGTCCACCACGGTCCGGCCGAAAACGCGGGCCAGCTCCGCCAGGCGGGCCAGTTCGTCGTCGGAGAGCGCGGCGTACGCGGGCAGCGCCAGCTCGTCGGTGCGGTCCTCGATCCGCTGCCTGAGCGCCGCGCCTTCCTCGGTGAGCTCGTCGCCGGCGAGCAGGCCGCGCCCGCGCAGCCCTTCCTCGGCCGAGGCCCACTCCTCCTCGGACCAGTCGCGGCTGAGCTTGAGGAACACCGTGGGGACGTGCCCGGCCGCGGCGTGCAGGACCAGCGCGTCCAGCGGGCCGACGCCCTCGGCCAGCAGGGTCGCGACGTGCCCGTCACCCCGGAACTCACGAAGCAGCGTCTGGGCGTGCCAGAGCCGCTGAAGCGGCTCGGAGGGCCAGGGCAACGCGGCGTGCGCGGCGAACAGTGGGCGCCCCTGGGGATGCTCGCACGCCCTCTCCGCGGCGCGGACGGCGAGTTCCGTCGTCTCGGCGAGGGTGTCGATCTCGTGGATCCCGGCCCGGCGCAGTGCCGCTCCCGCGGCTTCGAGACGGGCCGCGAGCAGCTTCTCCGGGGTCGTGACCTGCCACGCGGCGGGAAGTGCGCGCCGCACCAGGGCGGGGTGGAAGTTGTAGAAGGTCGCGATGACCAGCTCGGCGGAGGCGGTGCCGAAGGCCGCGGCACGGGAGGCGAAGTAGCCTGCGCGGTCATCGAGGCCGAGCGCGGCGTAGCGCTCGGTGGCCTCGGGCACGAAATAGATCATCCCGTGGACGGGCTCCAGGCGGCGCCAGGCTTGACGGGCGAGCCGGACGTCGGTCATCACGCCTCCAGTTCAGTGGAACGGTCGGGGTCCTCGGTCTCGTGCCGGGCGGAGTCGGCCCCCCTGCATACCGACCGGCCGGTCTCCAGGAACCTATTCCTACCCGCCAGTAGCCGTCAACGGCGGCGCACCACGAAGACGCCCCAGCCGAGGTATCGCCTGCCGTACTCGACGTGCGAGCGACGGGAGCGCTCCAGGAAGTCGCGCACCTCCTCGGCCTCCGGGTCGTCGGGGTTGCCGCGCAGCCAGTCGCTCAGCGTCCACCACTGGCTCGCCATGTAGCGGTCCCAGCTGTCGGGGTCGGCGAGGACCATCTCCAGCACCTCGACCCCCGCCGCCTCGAACCGGTCGAACGTCCCGGCCAGCGAGGTGAAGTCGTCCGGGCCGAAGCCGAACGACTCGTACGCCCCGGCGGGCGGCTCGGAGGTCCAGTACGGCTCGCCGACGAGGAGGATCCCGTCGTCCTTCAGTGCGGGGAGCATCAGCTTGACCGTTCCCTCCAGCCCGCCGCCGATCCAGGTCGCCCCCAGACAGGACACGACGTCAAACGCGCCCGCCTCCGCCCGGTAGGCCCCCGCGTCGCCCTTCTCCAGGCGGACGCGATCGGCCACCCCGAGTTCCTCGACCCTGGCGCGCGCCGCGTCGAGGAAGACGTCGCTGATGTCGACGCCGACCCCCTCGATCCCGTGCGCGAGGGACCACCGGCAGAGCATCTCCCCCTTGCCACAGCACAGATCGAGCAGGCGCATTCCCGGCCGGAGCCTGGCGACCTCGCCGAGCAGCGCGAGCTTGTCGTCGGTGAACGGGTTGAGGATGCGATGACCGCCCTCGGCGATCTCGTGAAAACGCAGCGACATGGTCGCCATACTCACCCGGTGCCGAACCGCCGGACAACCGGTTATCTCCGGGCGCGACCCCGACGAAGGGGCAGGAGGGGTTGCGGCTGACACGGTGTCAGCCCCTATACCTGGAAGCACCATGTTCAGTATCGGAGAGTTCTCCCAGCTCGGCCAGGTGTCGGTGCGCATGCTGCGCCACTACGACGCGATCGGCCTGCTCAGGCCCGCCCATGTCGACCCGGACAGCGGCCACCGCTTCTACCGGGCCGACCAGCTGTCACGGCTCAACCGCGTCATCGCCCTGAAGGATCTCGGCCTCACCCTGCGCCAGATCTGTTCGATCCTGGACGAGCGGGTCGACGCCGCGGAACTGTACGGGATGTTGCGGCTGCGCCGCGCCGAGTTGGAGGAGCGGATCGCGGCGGACACGGCCCGGCTCCTCCGGGTGGAGATACGGCTCACGACGATCACCAAGGAAGGTCACATGCACCCCGAAGAGGTCCTTCTCAAGCCGATCCCCTCGACACGCGTGGCGGAACTCACCGCCGTCGCGGCCAGCTACGAAGGCGAGGACATAAGCCCCGTCATCCAGCCCCTCTTCGCCGAGCTGTGCCGGCGCGTCGACGCGGCCAGTGTGAAGGTCACCGGGTACGGCATCGCCCGCTACGAACCAGAGGCCGACGGCCGGGTGATCGTGCACGCCGGGCTGGAGGTCGCCGCGGAGACGAGCGACGACAACGACTTCGCGGTCGTGGACCTGCCGGAGATCGAGCAGGCGGCCACGATCATCCACCGCGGCTCGATGGAGAAGGTGGGCCCGACGTTCCAGACGCTGGCCCACTGGATCGACGAGCACGGTTACCGGGGTGTCGGGCTGGCCAGGGAGGTCTCCATCGACTGTCCCGAGGGCGACTACGACAACTGGGTGACCGAACTGCAGATGACGGTCACCCGGGCGTGACGTCGTCCGCGGGCGGCGGTCACCCGCGGTCCGGCATCGCGAACGACGGGCCGCCGAGGCGATCTCCACCCGTGGACGACGTCACGCGTCCGAGGTGACCAGGTCACCGAGGCGGCGGGCGTTCCGCTGGAGCTTGCGCCTGAGCATGCGTCCGAGAATGGGAGCGCGCAGGCGCAGCAGACCCGGGGGCCTCACCCGGAACCAGATGGTCAGCAGGCATCGGTCGTCATCCAGGGGCACGACCGATCTGCCGCCCACGACCTCGATCCCCGACGTTCCCCGCCAGAGGAACTCCCTTCCCGGCACCACCGAGGTCACCACACCGCTGATGTAGTAGACGCGTCCGGCGAAACGGAACATCTCCTCGGTGGTGGTGCCCGGGACGACGATTCCCGGCGGGTCGGGCGCCATCGTGGTCACGCCCGCACGCCAGCGGGGGTCCTGGCCGAAGTCGGCGACGATCCGCCATATGTCGGCCGCGGGGTGGTCCATCTCGATCGAGACCCTCACCTCGATCACAGCTCGTACACGGTCCCTGTCGGCCGCTCGGGCTCGGTCCGCGGGCGGGCCTGGGCAACGTCGGCGGCGGCGTCGTCGCGTGAGGCTGGAGCGGAAAGGACCGGCACGGGGTCCCTACGGGGGCCCGACGGGGCGTCGTGTTCGACGCCGGGGGCGACGTTCTCCGTCCAGTGTTCCCCGGTCATCGCCCCGCTCTTTCCCGTTAAGCGAAATCAGTCGATGAACCATATCGAATATGTATTTGTCATGAATGCTAACTAAAAGGGGGTTTCGGGGGGGCGTCCCGACGCCCCCCGAATGTCGCGTAGGCCGACGCCGGTGCACGACGCCCCACGATCACCACCGATCAGAGCCGACGGCTCACGATCGTCACCGGCCTGGCCGGGCGATCCACGATCACGGCTGGTCGGAGCCGGTGGACTCGGGGACACGGACGGTGATGCCGCCGGGCACGACCTTGGCCTTGAGCTCGGTGACGCTGCCCTTCGCGCCGCCGTCCAGCTCGTAGGTCATGGGAGTGGCGAACGTGGCGGTCATCTTGCGCGCCCGGGTCATCCTGACGAACGGCGACTCGTCGGACCGCCCCACGCTCATCCGGCCGAGCACGCGGGCCCACTGGATCGGCCCCTCCGCGGTGGTCACGCCGATCTCCAGCCATCCGTCGTCGGGACGCGCGTCGTCGAACGCCTCGACACCGCCGGTGATGGTGCCGACGTTGCCCAGCAGCAGGCAGCTCGCCTCACCCTCGAACCACGTCACGCCGTCGATCTTGACCTTCATCCGCACGAGCTCTCCCCGGACGTGGCGCAGTCCCGTCCAGACGTACGCCACCCGCCCCAGACGGTCCTTCAGCCCCCGGTCGGCGTCCTCGATCATCGCCGCGTCGAAGCCGACCCCGGCCATCACGGCGAAGTGCTCCCCGTTGACCTTTCCGAGGTCCAGCTTCCTGCTCTCGCCGTGAAAGGCGATGTCCACGGCCTTGGGCAGGTCCTCGGGGATGCCCAGGTTCTGCGCGAAGAGGTTCGCCGTCCCCGCGGGGAGGATGCCGACCGTGACACCGGAACCCGCGAGCGCGTCCACGCAGCGCTGCACCATGCCGTCGCCACCCCACACCAGGACCAGGTCGGCCCCTTCCTTCAGCGCCTTCTTCGCCTTCTTCGGCGCCTTCTTGCTCTTGGGCACCTCGTACCAGAGCAGTTCACCGACACCCTCGTCGGCGAGCAGCCTGCGCAGCTCGTCAAGCCCTCCGCCGAACGTCTTCTTCTGGTGGGCGATCACCGCGACCGTGCCGACCTTCTGCTTCCGGGGCAGCATCTGACCTCCTGTAACGCCACGTCGGATCCCCCAACGGCTGCCCTCACCCCGAACCGGCAAACGTCAGCCGAGGCGGTCGGCCCGGCCGAGCAGATAGCGCCGTTCGATCTGGTTGCCGGTCAGAGAAGCGGCCTCACGGTACAGCCTCGCCGCGTCGCCCACGTTGCCGGTCATCTGCAGCAGGTGGGCGCGCACGGCGCGTTCGCGTTGCCTGATCAGCGGGTCACGGTCGAGCCGGAAGCGGCGGTTGAGGTCGTCGAGCAGGGCCAGTCCTCGGGGCGGTCCGTACGCTTTGGCCACGGCCACCACCCGGCTCAGCCGTACCGGTGGGGTGGGGGTGAGCCGTTCGAGCCACAGGTAGAGCGCCGCGATCTGCGGCCAGTCGGTCTGCTGCGGCGAGGTGGCCGCGGCGTGCACGGCCGCGATCGCCGCCTGCAGCTGGTAGGGACCGACCTCGCGGCGGCTCCAGACGCCGTCGATCAGCTCGGTGCCTTCACGGATGAGGTCGCGGTCCCATCGCGACCGGTCCTGCTCGTCCAGGGTCACCAGCTCGTCGTGGCCGCCGGTACGGGCGGGACGGCGGGCCTCGGTGAGCAGCATCAGCGCGAGCAGGCCGGTGATCTCGGCGTCGGCGGGCACGGAGGCGTGGAGCGCGCGGGTCAGCCGGATGGCCTCGCCGGTCAGGTCGACGCGGGCGAGCCGGTCACCGGTGGAGGCGGTGTAACCCTCGTTGAAGATCAGGTAGAGCACCCGCATCGCGGCGGCCATCCGGCTGTCGCGGTCGGTGTCGGCCGGCGGGGTGAAACGGGCGCCGGCGCGGGCCAGTTGCTGCTTGGCGCGACTGATCCGGGTGCCCATGGTGTTCTCCGGAGTTCCATGGGCGTGCGCGATCTCGGCGGTCGTGAGGCCCCCCACGGCCCGCAGCGTAAGCGCCACCTGGGAGGTGGCGCTCAGTGCGGGGTGGCAGCACAGCAGCAGCAGGGCGAGGCTGTCGTCGGTCTCCCGCGCGGGGCCCGGCCGACGGCCCGGTTCCCGCATGGCCAGTTCGGCGACGCCGGCGTCCTGCTCGCGCCGGCGTCGGGCCTGGTCGGCGCGGAGCAGGTCGACCATTCGCCGGTAGCCGATGCGGATCAGCCAGCTGCGCGGATTGTCCGGCACGCCGTCGGCCGGCCAGGTGCGGCTCGCGGCGAGCAGTGCCTCCTGCACCGCGTCCTCGGCGACGTCGAAGCGGCCGAAGCGCCGTACCAACGCGCCGAGCACCTGTGGCGCCTCGGTGCGCAGCAGGTGCTCGATGCCGGCGTTCATACCGGCGTGCGCCTTCCCCGCCATCCTGCCGACCGCCGGTTCGGCATGGTCGGTCACGCTGTGAAGTCCTCGCCCATGATCGGCCTGATCTCGATCGGCTCACCCAGCACCTCGACGATCCGCGAGCCGATCTCCACCGCTCGTTCCTGACCGGATACATCTATGACGGCGAAGCTGGCCAGCACCTCCTTCAGCTCGGCGAACGGTCCATCGGTCGCCACCACGCCGCCGGCGGTCTTGCGGACCGTGGTGCTGACCGCGGGATGACCGAGGCCCTCGCTGCCGACGAACTCGCCGGTGGCGATCAGTTCCTGCTCGAACTTCTGGTAGGCGGCGAACGCCGCCATCGCCTCCGCCGACGGGGTGTCGGCGGTCGCGGCGTCCCAGGCTGCGGCCGGGGTGTAGCTGAGCAGCAGGTACTTCATGGTGCGTCCTCTTTCCGAACGTTCGGGAAAGCGTATGCGAGGTCAGGTGGGGCGGCGCAGGGACAGGGCCAGGACGGTCGTCCAGGTGAAGGCGACCAAGCCGTTGACGGCGATCTGAATGCTCATGTGATCGGGCGACATGGGCAGTAGCAGGACGATCGCGGCGGTGCCGTTGCCGATGGCCGCCGGTACGGCCCGGCGGCGGGCGCACCGGACGGCCAGCACGACGGCGGCGATGGCCAGCGCGGTGAAGGAGACGGCGGCCGCGACCGAGTGCGTGATGCCGTGCCAGGACATCTGCGCCACCGGCCCGTCGGAGGTTCCGGCGGGGAAGCCGTTCTCCGGGTCCATGGTGAACACGCCCGCAGCGATCATCCCTGCCCCGAAGACCCCGATGAGGATGGGCAGCGCCCGCCTGCCGATCCCCTCGGTGAGGGTACGGCCGACACCGCCGGCCAAGGCCAGGCCGCCCAGACCGGCGAGTACGAACGTGGCGATCTGGATCCAGCCGAGATCACCGGTGGAGAGCTGACTGATCGGATGGCGGGTGATGTCGAAGCCCTCGCGGGTGAGCATCTGGACGGCCGCCGAGGTGAAGAACACCGGCCCTGCCAGGGCTCCGGCGAGCAACAGGTGGCCGACCGAGCGGCGGACGGCAGGACTGCCGGTGGCGGCCGGGGTGTGAGGCGCGGTGGTGGCCATGACTTCCTCCTTGGTGGGTTCCTTCCGCTACCTCGGGGCCGGACCCGGGCTCTCGACACGATCGCGATGTGATCTGAAACACATCCGACTCGCGTCGAATCTCCCAAGCGCGCTCCGAGGTACCGGCAAGCAGTCACCAAGGCCACAAGGAGAATGAGATGTCCGAGACGACCCAGACCTACCGGCCGAGCGTCGACGTGCGGGCCCTGGATCGCCTGGTCGGCACCTGGGCGGTCACCGGCGGCGCCGAGGGAACCGTGCGGTACGAGTGGATGCCCGGCGGCTTCTTCCTGCTCCAGCATGTCGACCTCACCCAGTTCGGCCAGTCCGTCACCGGCCTGGAAGTGATCGGCAACCTGCGCCCGTTCGGCGAACCGGCCGCCACGGACGTGGTGTCGCGCTTCTACGACTCGACCGGCAACACCCTCGACTACGTGTACGAGCTGACAGGCGACAAGCTGACCATCTGGGGCGGCGCGAAGGGCGGCCCCGCCTACTACGAAGGCACGTTCAGCGCCGACGGCACCACCGTCACCGGTGCCTGGGTCTACCCCGGCGGAGGCGGGTACGCCTCCGCCATGACCCGGATCTGACGTCGGCACCTTGCCGGCCCGGCAGGCCGAGGCCTTCCGGGAACGCCTCTCCAAGGCGGCGCGCGCACCAGGGCCCCTGGCGGTGTCGACCAGATGCCCGGCCGGAACTCATGGTGAGCCGGCACGGGCAGGTCGTACACCACCGCTCCTGCGGCATGGATGACCGTGACAACGTGGTCATCCGGATTTACTCGATGACCGAACCCGTCACCTTGGTCGCCGCGACCCGCTCCCGCGTGACGCGCGGGCGCCGACCCGGCAGCCCGAACGTCGGGTTGGCGACACTCCAGGCGGCACCCCTGCAGACCAACTCCTTGTAGACGGCCGCGAGCCCTCCGGTCAGGACCGTCCGCAGGGCGCGGTCGTCGGCTGTGACGTACTGGATCAAGCCCTCCTTCCGGCCCAGTGAGACACACTGGTTGACGTAGCGGATCGGCGTGTTCGGGAGTCTCCCGCCGGTCAGGCGTGCCGCGATCGCCCCGGCGGCCTGCCACGCGGTCGGAATTCCCGAGGCGCACGACATCCGCAGCGGCTTGTCCCCCGGGCCCGTCACCATCGCCGCGTCGCCGACGGCGTACACCTCCGGATGCGAGACCGAGCACATGGTCTCGTCGACCACGATCCGGCCGGTGCCGGTGACCTCCAGGTCGGTCGCCCCCGCGATCGGGTGGACGGCGAAGCCGGTGGTCCACACGGTGACCGCGGCCGGGATGCCCCCGCCGCCGTCGGTGGTGACGCGCTCGGCCTCGACCTCGGTGACGGCGGTGTGCTCGTGCACGGTGATCTTGAGCTTGTCGAGGACCTTCCGCAGGTGCTCGCGGCCCCTGGGCGAGAAGCGGTCACCGAGGTCGCCGCGGACGGCGAGCGCGACGTCGAGGTCCGGGCGCGCCTCGGCGATCTCGGTCGCGGCCTCCAGGCCGGTGAGACCGCCACCGACGACGACCACGGTCTGTCCGGCGCCCAGGCGGGCGAGGCGCTCGCGCAGCCGGAGTGCTCCGGGACGGCCGGCGATCTCGTAGGCGTGCTCGGTGCTCCCGGGGACGCCCTGGGAGTTCCAGCCACTGCCCAGGGCGTAGACGAGCGTGTCGTAGGCGAGTTCTTCCGCGCCGTTCGCGTCGACGACGGCGACGGTCCTGCCGTCGACGTCGACGCCGGTGACCTCCGCGACCCGCAACTCGACGCCGGTGCCCGCGAACATCTCGCTGAGCGGCCGGGGCTTGAGGTCCTGGCCGACCGCCAGCTGGTGCATCCGGACGCGTTCCACGAAGTCGGGCTCGGCGTTGACAAGGGTGATGGCGACGTCCTCGCGGCGCAGCCGCCTGGCGAGGCGACCGGCGGCGATGGCTCCGGCATATCCGGCTCCAAGAACGATGATGCGGTGCTGCATTCCCCTGCTCCCATCTCGTGCGGATTTGCCCCTTGAACCGGGCGGCCCGCCGTTTCCTGACAGGAACGCGATGTGAAGCACCTCACACAGCGATCGAGAAGTGATCAGGAGGCGCCGAACAGGGGCTCCCCGTGGTCGGTGGCCGCCCAGCGCGCGGTCGCGCGGTCGAGCTTGTCGGGATTGACCTGGTGACGGAACGCGGCGATGCCCTCGGCGGTGACCTCCAGGCACATGACACCGACGACCCTGCCGTCCATGACGGCCACGACGGCGGGGTCACCGTTGGCGGTCCAGGCGTACACCTCGGGCACGCCGCCCACCACGGCGCGTACGCCCTTGCCGAACGCGAACAGGCCCCGCAGGAACTTCGCGACCGCGACGGAGCCCTCGAACGCCGTGGCGCGGGCCGGGACCTTCCCTCCACCGTCCCCGATCGAGACGGCGTCCTCGGTGAGCAGGCGCACGAGCAATTCGACCTGACCGCCGGCCGCGGCCGCCAGGAACTCCTCGACGATCCGCCGGGTCGCGGCCTCGTCGACCTCGGTTCGGGCCCTGCCGTCCGCGACGCGCTTCCTGGCCCGGTGGAAGATCTGCTGGCTGGCGCCCTCGGTGATGTCGAGGATCTCGGCGATCTCCCGGTGCGAGTAGCCGAAGGCCTCCCGCAGCACGTACACCGCCCGCTCGTTGGGATGGAGGCGCTCCATGAGAGTGAGGACCGCGTACGAGACCGATTCGCGCTGCTCGGCGGTCTCGGCCGGGCCGAGCATCGGGTCTCCGGCGAGCAGCGGCTCGGGAAGCCACTGGCCCACGTAGGTCTCGCGGCGCGCCCGCGCGGAGGTGAGCTGGTTGAGGCACAGGTTGGTGAGGACCTTCGTCAGCCAGGCCTCGGGGACCTCGATGCGGCCGACGTCGGCGGCCTGCCAGCGCAGGAACGTCTCCTGCACGGCGTCCTCGGCCTCCCCGCTGGAGCCGAGGAGGCGGTAGGCGATGGCCTCCAGGCGCGGCCTGGAGGCCTCGAACCGGCCGACGTCGTTCGCGGTCAACGGCATGGCCCGATCCTAGGTCGCGCGGCGCGAATCGGCTGCCACGGTTCAATCAGGGTTCCGGGAACGGAGGGTGATCGCTTCACGGGGACAGCAGTCCGCCACCTCCCCGGCCAGCGAGATGTCGTCCGGGTCGGTGGAGATGAGCAGGTCCACATCCCGCGCGAGATCCTCCCTCCCCTCCATGGTGAACCCGAGACGCGTCGCGATCACGGAAGGCGGAATCGGCACCGCGAACTCCGCCACCAGATCCCGCTCCTGCCCCGGTTCCCAATCTTTTATGGTCAGGTCGATAACGCGCCGGATATCCTCCCGCCATTTTTCGACGGCGCGCGGGGTGAACGCGCTCATGGCGCACCGCCGGACCCGGGTGTGCTGCGGCGGATCGAGCCCCGGAATGGGCTGCGCCAGTATGCTCTCTCCGCCGATGGACAACCCCGCCGCGTGGAATTCGGCGCTCCCGCGCCACTCGGCGGTGCTGAACCGCGTGTCGGCGAGGATGACCTGAGCATCGTCGTATCTGGTCACCACCCACATGGGGACGTCGCCGAGCGGAAAACATATCGATGAACAGGCGAGTTGACCCGCAACCAGTCAAGCGCCGTATAGGGATCACGAAAATAATCGGAGCCGAAAAGCTCGAACGGGGCGACCGTGTCAGCCATACGAGGATTCCTCCCGCTGCCTTTATCGCCCGCATCGCATGTCGCATATCCACCGCAGGAAATAGGAGGCCCGCAACGGAGCCACCACACAAAAGGCGAACGTCGGCCACCGGAAGAGACCTGTCAGCAAAGGCGCAGCTACTCGGCCCCAAGGCACTCGCCCCGGACTCCGAGCGGGAGGGCCCGGGGGTCGTCCTGTCGGGTAAACGAGAACGGGACCTGCGGGAAGCCGCCTCTGAAGACGGACCCGCAAGTCCCGGTCACACGTGGAGCTATGGGGATTCGAACCCCAGACCTCCTCCATGCCATGGAGGCGCGCTACCAGCTGCGCCATAGCCCCTTGCGATGCAGATGAAATCCTAGCCGATTCGGGACAGTCCTCGCGCCCTCATTCCGGCCGCGAGCGCGACGGCCGCGGAGCCCGCGGCGCTCGCGGTGATGATGCCGAAGGAGATCACGTACGCGTCACGGGAGGGGACGGAGGTTCCCGCGATGGTGATCGAGGTGAGGAGCGCGGAGGTCGCGGCGCCGGAGAGGCTGCCGCCGATGGAGCGGACCAGGGAGTTGATGCCGCTCGCGATGCCGCTCTGGTCCCTGGACACGTGCTGCACGGCGAGGGCCCCCAGCGCGGCGTAGCCGATGCCGAATCCCAGGCCCTGTACGGCGTTGGAGCCGACCAGATGGAGCACCGAGTCGTTGAAGAAGGTGAACCAGCCGAATCCGGTGGCGCACAGACCCGCGCCGAGGGCGAGGGAGTAGGCGGCACCGAGCCGGGCGGAGAGACGGCCCGCCGTGAAGGAGGCGAGCAGCATCGTCACGGTGCTGGGCAGGGCGTAGACGCCGACGTCGAGGACCGACCCGCCGAAGCCGTACCCGGTGGACGAGGGCGTCTGGATGAAGCCTGAGACCAGGGTGAAGGAGCCGAACATGGCGAAACCCAGGAGCATCGACGCCACGTTGGCCGGCAGGGACTGACGCCCGACGAGCAGGTGGAGCCGTACCATCGGCGCCCGGAGCCGCAGCTGACTGAAGACCCAGACGGCACAGAATCCGCCCGCGCCCGCGAACAGCCACAGGACGACTCCCGAGCTCCAGCCCCAGTCGTTGCCCTTGGAGATCGCCAGCAGCAGGCAGACGAGCCAGGCCGACAGCAGTGCCGCGCCGATGAGGTCGGGACGGCCCCCGGCGCCGGCTCCGTCTCCGGGAGCGCTCAGCACGATGAGAACGATCGCGAGCGCGCTGAGCCCCGCCGTGATCCAGAAGACCGGGTGGTGGTCGGGAGTGCGGTCGGCGATCAGTCCGGTGACGATCATACCGAGGCTGCCGCCGACCCCCATGGTGGCGCTCACCACCCCGATCGCCGTCATGACCCTGCCGGGCGGGAAGGTGTCCCTGATCATGCCGATGGCCAGCGGGATCAGTGCCGCCGAGGCGCCCTGCAGAGCCCGCCCGGCGATCAGCACGGGGAGGGAACCGGACAGGGCGCAGACCAGCGAGCCCAGTACGAGCAGGCCGACGGTGAACAGGATCATCCGCTTCTTGCCGTACATGTCCCCGAGGCGCGAAAGCAGCGGCGTGGCCACCGCCGCGGCGAGCAGCGAGGCGGTGAAGACCCAGGTGACCTCGGCCACCGACGCACCGAAGGTGACCATGAGCCTGGGCAGCAGCGGGATGACCACGGTCTGCTGCACGGACACGACCATCCCGGCGGTGGAGAGCGCCACCAGGGTCAGCCAGAGCTGCCTGCCCTGCCGTGTGGTGCCAGGTTCGGCGAGGGTCGTTCCCGTCACTGCCCGCTCCTCCGCTGTCGACTGCCGCCTTCGCATGGTAAAGGGCGACGGTAAACAACTGTTTACCGGGTGGCGGTCGGCCGAACCCCCTCGGCCTTTCCGCCAGAACGGGCGACGCGCGTCAAGTCCGTGATCGGCGTCACCTCGTCATGCCGGTGTCATGCCCCGGTGTCATGCCGGTGCGGCTCGCGCCGCCCCCGAAGGGACGCGAGCCACACCGACGCGGTCGATCAGCGCGCGGGGGACCGCTCGTCCTCCAGATATACCGGACGACCGGCGTGCCAGCCGGTCACGAACTGGACGGCGACCACCGCGAACAGCAGCAGGAACGGCAGCGTCCAGCCGCCGGTCGACTCGTGCATGACGCCGACGACCAGGGGCCCGGCACCCGCGATGAGGTATCCGACACTCTGCCCGAAGGCCGACAGCGCGGCCGTCGCCTCGGGAGTGCGGGTGCGCATGGCGAGCATCGTGAGCGCGAGGGGGAACGACCCCATGCCGACGCCCACCAGGCTCGCGAAGACCCAGGCCAGGCCGGAGGGACCGAGCCAGAGTCCGAGGAATCCGACGGTGTAGAAGACGACGAAGGCGGCCACCACGGGCCTCTGGTCGGAGAACCTCGACGCGATCGAGGGCACCAGGAGCGAGACCGGGATGCCGATCGCGGTGAAGACGCCCAGCACCAGGCCCGCCTGCGCGGTGGTGTAGCCGCCGTCGGTCAGGATCTTCGGCAGGAAGCCGAACATGATGTAGGCGACCATGCTCTGGGTGCCGAAATAGGCGGCGACCGCCCAGGCCAGCCTGCTACGGAGCAGGGCACGGGCATCTGTGCCCTCGCTGCCCCCGCTCGCGCCGCGCCGCTCCGGCTCACTGCGCGAGAGCGCAAGCCACGGAATGGCGGCGACGGCCGCGAGCGCCCCCCACACCCCCAGGGCAACGTGCCAGTTGCCGTCGGTGGCCCGCTGGATGGGCACGGTCGCGGCGGCCGCGAGCATCGTGCCCACCGCGAGGGCGGTGGTGTAGACGGTGGTCATGGTCCCGGCCCGGCCGGGGAAGTGACGCTTGATCAGGCTGGGGATGAGCACGTTGCCCACCGCGCCGCCCGACAGCGCCAGGGCACTGCTGTAGAGGAACACCTCGGCCGAGCCCACCATCGAGCGGATGAGCAGGCCCGCACCGAGGACGATGAGGGCGAGGAGCAGAAGGCGGTGCTCTCCGACCCTCACGGCGAGGGCGGGCGTCACCGCGCCGACCGAGGCGAAGATGAGCACCGGGAGCGTGGTGAGCAGCCCGGCTCCGACCGCGGTCATGCCGAGGCCGGAGGTTATCTGGTCGAGGACCGGTCCGACGCTCGTGACGGCGGTACGCAGGTTCAGTGCCGCGAGGACGATTCCCAGTACGAGCAACCAGGCGAGAGAGCCCGTGGTTCCACCGGTGCGGCCCCTGGTCTGATGGGTGAGCACGCTCATGCTGGTTTCAGTCCTCCTCAGTGGTTTCATCCAATCGTAGGATGATTGGCTGACCCCGACTGTAACAGGAGTGAAACTTCAGTTTGTTCCTGACCTGGCGTGTCGAATCCGAACGGGCGCGAATCACTGACAACGTGAAAGCCGGGCCACGCTCCTCTTTACAGAACGTGGCCCGGCTTTCTCACGCACCGGTACGACTCCCCGGCCTCCGGATGCCCGGAATCCCGGACGGTTCGGGCGACGGACGCCTGGGCGGCGTCACCGAGCGCGACTTGGGATCGGACGCGCGGCCCGGGACCGACCGCACCGGACGCGCGCCTCGGACGAGAGTCCCCCAGGTCCGGGCGGCGGTTTCCGGGCACGCGGCCCCGGCCGACGAGCGTCAGATACGCGGCCCCGGGGTGAGCGGCGGCTCCTCACCAGGCCTGCGCCCCGCCGGGGGCAGCGGCTCACCACCGGGCGGAGGAAGATCCGGGTCCGCCGGGTAGGGCTGGCCCACCGTACGCGGAGGCACCGGCTCGTCGAATCCGTGACCGCCTCCCGTACCGGTGCCGCGGTGCTCCCCCAGGCCCCGGTCGCCCAGAGGTCGGTCGGTGACCCCACCGGTGCCGGCGACATCGCCGCCGCGCTCGTGCGGGCCGGGAACGTCGCCGCGCCACGCGCCGGTCTCGTCGCCGCGCGACTCGACAAAGGTCTTGAAACGCTCCAGGTCGCCGCGAACGCGCAGCCGGACGAGCTGCAGCCAGTCACCGACGGTCTCGACGAACCCCTCGGGGTCGTACTCCATCTGCAACGTGACCCGGGTGCTGTCGGGGCCGAGATGGTGGAAGGTCACCACACCCGCCTGGTGCGGCTTCTCCAGTGACTTCCAGGCCACCCGCTCGTCGGGGTGCTGCTCGGTGATCTCCGCCTCGAACTCCCGGCGGACCCCCGCGATCTCGACGACCCACGCCGTACGCGTGTCGCTCAACTGCTTGATCGACTCGACGCCTTCCATGAACTCGGGAAAGCTCTCGAACTGGGTCCACTGGTTGTACGCGGTCCGGATCGGGACGTTGACGTCCACTGACTGTTCAATCGAGCTCATGACCGTGCCTCCCTTGTGGTTTGGTCGGTTCGGGAAGCAGACCTGCCCGGTGAGGCACGGGCCTAACTAGCGGCGCCGCAAAAGCCAGTAAAGGCCCAGGATCGGAAGCACAAACGGGATGAAAAGATATCCACTCCCGTAACCCGACCAGACCGTGGCACGCGGGAAAGCCTCGGGGTCGACCATGCTGAGCGTTCCCACGATGAGCACCCCGGCCAGCTCGACGCCGCAGGCGACGAGCGCCAGGGTCCTGTTCCCCCTGGCCAGCGCCACGGTGAGCAGGATGTAGACGGCCGCGGCGAACGCCGACAGCGCGTAGGCCACCGGTGCCTCCTGGAACCGGGTGGCGATCTGCACGGCGGCACGCGCCCCCGCGGCGAGGGCGAAGACTCCGTAGACCGCCACCAGCGCGCGTCCCGGCCCGCTGCCGATCGCCGGTTCGCTCACGGCAGCCCCTGCCAGATCTGGAGCATCCGCCCGACCATGCCGGGGATCGCGAAACCCGCCACCGCGATCACCGCGGGCCCCCAGCGCGACCGCTCACCGATCCCCCAGAACGCCGCCACCGGCGGGATCACCAGGCTGCCCGCCAGATAGCCGATGAGTGTGGCCGTCTCCGCGGGCCCCTCACCTCTCACCAGCGCGGCGATCACGAACCCGGCCTGGACGAGCAGGCCGATCTCCAGCACTCCGAGCGCGACGAGGAGCGGTCTGCTCATCGCCCTGTTCCTCGCCGTGCTCACGAGCGCGAAGATCCCGACCAACAGCGACAGCAGGATGAGGCCGGTCGCGAGCGGGCCGATCATCGAGACCTCAGGGGATCGAAAAGCATGGGCAGCAGGGTACTGCCCGGACCCCTCGCCCTCCGCTCCGCGCCACGTACTCTGGGTCCGTGGAGAGGATCCTGGTCAGCGCCTGCCTGATGGGACGGAAGGTCCGCTACGACGGGGCCGCCAAGACGAGCGGCGACGCCCTGCTGGCCGCGTGGCGGCAACAGGGGCGGCTTATCCCGTTCTGTCCCGAGGTCGAGGGCGGTCTGCCCGTGCCGCGCCCGGCCGCGGAGATCGAGGGCGGCGCCGGAGGTGAGGCGGTGCTGTCCGGGGCGGCCCGGGTGCTGACCGCCGAGGGCGCCGACGTCACGGAGGCCTTTCTCTCCGGCGCGCGGGCGGCGCTCGCCGCCGCGCGGACCCACGGTGTGAGGGTGGCGATTCTGAAGGAGGGCAGTCCCTCCTGTGGCAGCCTGGTCATCTACGACGGCGCCTTCGGGGGCGGGCGCGTGCCCGGCCACGGGGTGACCACCGCCCTGCTCGAACGGCACGGCATCGCGGTCTTCTGCGAGGAGCGCGTCGCCGAGGCCGCCGCGCGACTGCGCGAACTCGGCGACCGGCACCCAGGCCCCACCTGAAGACCGGCCCCGCGGCTCCCCACTCGCCCCGGTGTCCATCAGGGCCGGCCTAGTACTCCCACAGGTCGGTGCGGCCCTCCGCTCCGATGCAGAAGACCGCGGAACCGTGCTCTCCCTGGACGAGGTCGACCCTGATCCAGCCGGTGGCCGAGGCGACCTTGGCCTCGTAGCCCGCGTTGGGCGCGGCGGCGATCAGACGGCACACGCCGTTCTCGATGGCGAACGAGACCGAACCACCCTTGACGTTCACCACGCGCAGGTTCTCGGTGGAGATCGATCGCGTCCTGGTGGCCGTCGCCCTGGGCGTGGTGGGCGACGAGGTGGCCGCCTGGGTCCTGCTCGATTTGGAAGGCGCGGACGACGGCCCGGAACGGGAGGAATCACCCTCCCGCGTGCGTGCCGGCGCCGCGGCGGTCCTCGACGGGGAGGGGGCGGAACTCGGCCTGGCGGTGCCGCGTGCGGGTGCGGTGGAGCGGGGCGCCGGGGTCCGGTCCGGCGCGGAGGAGGCCGCGGTCGGCGTGCCGAGCACCTGCGGTCCCGTGGGCGCTCCCCGAGGGAGTCGCGAGTCTCCCGTACGCCCGATGGCGGCGTTGATGGGTTCGATGCTCGCGTCCTCGAAGACCTCGCTGCGGAGCACGTCGCGGACGCCGAACCAGGCAACTGAGATCGCCAGGACGGTGGCCCCGCACCACACCGCTATGAACCCCAGCGTCTGCCGCATATCGTGAATTATTACGTCATATGTCCCACTGTTCACTACCGTTACATGACATGGCGACGGTGCTAGTGGTCGAAGACGATGAATACGTACGATCCGCGATCATCCAGGAACTCAGCAGGCGCCAGCACGCCGTACGCAGCGCGGGGCGTGCGCTCGACGCTCTGCGAGAGATCACCCAGAACCCCCCGGACGCGGTGGTTCTCGACCTCGGGCTGCCCGACCTGGACGGGGCAGAGGCGCTCAAGATGGTCCGCAGCGTCTCCAGCGTCCCGGTCATCGTGGCCACGGCCAGGGACAACGAGGCGGAGATCGTCCGTCTCCTCCAGGCGGGGGCCGACGACTACCTGGTCAAACCGTTCTCCGGCGACCACCTGAACGCCCGCCTGGACGCCGTGCTGCGCCGGGCGCGGAGCGCGACCCCACCCCCGGTCCTGTGCGTCGGCGCTCTGTCGGTGGACCTCAACCGGCGCGAGGCCCACCTGGACGGCGCCCCGCTCACCCTCACCAGGCGCGAGTTCGACCTCCTCGCCTATCTCGCCACCCGCGCCGACCGGGTGGTCTCCCGCAAGGAACTGCTCACCGAGGTCTGGCAACAGTCCTACGGGGACGACCAGACGATCGACGTCCACCTGTCATGGCTGCGGCGCAAGCTCGGCGAGAGCGCGTCCTCCCCCCGCTACCTGCACACCGTACGCGGCGTGGGGGTCATGCTGATCACACCGCCGTGAGGCGGACCCTCGCCTTGCTCACCGTCGCGGGAACCTCGATGGTCGCCCTCGCCTTCCTGATCCCGCTCGGGCTCATCGTCAGGGAGATCGCCCACGGCCGGGCCATGGCCGAGGCGGAGCGGCAGGCGTCGGCGCTGGTCCCCGTGCTGGCCATCACCGTCGATCCCGACCGGCTGACCCACGCGCTGCTCAGCACCGGCGCGCGGGACCGGATCGCGGTCCACCTGCCCGGCGGCGGCTCGGCCGGTACCGTGAGGGCCCCCGCGGAGACCGTGGCCGCGGCCTCTCGCCTGACCCGGGCCATCACCGCCGAAATGGACACCGGCTACCTCCTGCTGCGCCCCGTCGCCCTGGACGGCGACAGGACCGTGGTCATCGAGATCTTCATCCCGCCGGCCGACCTCACCCGAGGTGTCGCCTCGTCGTGGGCGGTGCTGAGCGGGGTGGCCGCGGTGCTCGTCGCCGGATCGCTCCTGGTCGGCGACCGGCTGGGCGTGCGCGTGGTGCGCTCGGCCCGGCGGCTGGGACGGGCGGCGAGTGCCCTGGGCGCCGGGGACCTCAGCGTCCGCATCGAGCCCGAGGGCCCGCCCGAGCTCGTCGCGGCCGGCGAGGCGTTCAACAGCATGGCCGACCGCGTGACCCAGCTGCTGGCCGCGGAAAGGGAGATGGCCGCAGACCTGTCGCACCGCCTGCGCACCCCCCTCACCGCGCTCCGGCTCAGCCTGGACCACCTGGGACCCGAGGCCGAGCAGAGCAGGAGCGCGCTGAGCCGCCTGGAGACCGAGGTGGATCAGATCATCGCGGCGGCGAGGCAGCCCTCCCGCGCACCGGAGCTCGTCCACTGTGACGCCGCCGAGGTGCTGCGCGAACGGCTCGCCTTCTGGTCGGCACTCGCCGAGGACCAGAGGCGCCCCTGGGAGCTGATCGGCGCCTCGGAGAGCGCACGGGTGCCGGTCGCGGCAGGAGAGCTCAGCGCCGTGGTGGACGCCCTGCTCGGCAACGTCTTCCGGCACACCCCCCAGGGCACGGCGTTCACGGTGACCCTGCACCAGGGCTCGGGCACCGTCGGCGTGCTGATCGCCGACGCCGGTCCCGGCATCGGCGACCCCGAGGCGGCGCTGCGGCGCGGGACCAGCGGGGCGGGGTCCACCGGGCTCGGCCTGGACATCGCCCGCAGGCTCGCCGAGTCCTCCGGCGGCACCCTGCGGATCGACGCCTCCTCACTCGGCGGCGCCAGAGTCCAGCTCTGGTTCCGCACCGACCCGCACGACCGTCCCCCGCGTACCGCCCGACGTCTGGTCGGCGGCCGCTGGTCCCGCAGGAACGCGAGGCGCTGAGCGGCGCGGCCGGGAACGTGTCGTGGACCGTGCGGAGAGTGCGCCGCGGCCGGTACGGGGCCGGCTCACGAAGCGCTTCTCCGGATGTCGGCCAGAGCACGCGTAGGCGAACGGCCGAACCTCGACCGGATCACACGGAGCGCAGGGCGTTGCCCGAACCACGCGTAAGCGGACATTGGTTAGATCACACGTAAGCGCACCTTAAGCAATGCTCAAACAGGCTGTTTCACCATTCCGGCTGCTCGATCATGAAGGGGAACGCGGACGTCACCCCGCGTCCATGGTTTCCGGCTCGCCCCGCCGCGCCGGTCTCGCGTCCAGACGGAGGAGGCGCGACCGGCACGGCGGGCGAGCCGGGAACTCGCCTTCGCGGTCTCGTCTGACGATCCGTGATCGAAGCGCTCCGTCGCGAAGAACCGGAATGACGTTCGCCTTCCAGGGACGCGAGAACGGCGGGCGTCCCCGCCCCACCTCCTCGTTGACCCGCTGACTCGGTTCGGCCGACGTGTCGTCCCGCGTGATCGGCCATCACCGGATCACGAAACAGAACACGCCGGTGGCGAGACAGATGACGAGCATGCCCGTGGCGTTGAGGAAGAGGTTCCTGCCGAAGTCCCTCGCCGCCACGTGCATCGATATCGCGACGAGGAAGTACAGGACGAGCGCGGCGCAGGTGACCGCCCCCAGATAGGGGATCCATATGCCCGCCAGCAGGCCGGCCGCCGCCGCGAACTTGATGGGCGACATCACCCACCAGTGTCTTCGCGGCCACTTCACGTCCTCCAGGCACTGAGCGACGAAAGCCACCGGCCTGATGCACAGGATCGCATCGGCCACCTGGATGAAAGCCAGCACCACGACGGGCCACACCGGATCAGGAAGGTGCGTCAAGGTCGTCCTCCCTCCGTACACGCTCGATTCGAACCGTACCATACGGCATGGTATGGAAAGGCCGCAAGGATCCTCCGACTCCGGGCCGTGCGGGCGGGGCACCGGCCTTCCTCCCGCTCAGGTCAAGAAGAACGTGAGCCGCCCGGAAACCCGGCCGAATGATGGCGTGGATCGCGCGGAAAACCAGCCGACCGGCGTCACGAACCGCTCGGGAAACCGGCCGACCGATGCCATGAACCGCACAGAAACCCGCCCGGCCGATGCCGTGGAGCGCCGGGGAAACCGGCCGACCGATGTCGCAGAGCGCGAATCGATGTCGCGTCTCAGTCGGCGGCGGTGATCGGCTCCTCCGGCACGAGGGGCAGAAGCATCTCGACGACGTTCCTCAACTCCTCGGCGCCGACAGGCGGGACCATCACGGTGGCCCCCACGGCCAGGAGATACGGAAGCAGCGCGGCTCGTCTCGCCTCCGCGTCCGTCGCGACATGGGGCCGCCAGACGCGCTGCAACGCCGACAGCCTGACCTGGTCGATGCGCGCCTGCACGGCGCGCGCGTCGGGATCCGACATCGACCAGGCACGTACCGCGGCCTCCAGTTGCGGGCGGTAGAGCCCCGTATCCCGCGACCGGATCAGCTCGGTCAGCCTCCCAAGGACGGCGCGCGCGTCACCCGGCGTTTCGACCCCGGCGATCGCCCGGTCGAACGCCTCGACGGACAAACGCTCGAAGTACGCCAGCAGGTCGCGCTTGTATCCCTCGGCACCATCGAAATGGTGGTGAAAGGACCCCTTGGACAATCCCAGACGGGCGGCGATCCGGTCGATGCGCACCCCCGAGGCCCCCTCGGCGGCCAGCACTCGGATGCCCTCGTCCAACCAACGGTCACGCGCCGCGCTCACGCCCCGACCATACCAGGAGGTACGGTGCCCGGACGTGCCCGCGACACACCCCTGAACGAAACAAGGCCACCCGGAGGGTGGCCTTGTCAGGGAGATCGCGGGCGACCTCTCACCGGCGCTCACCGCACCGACGATCCGATCACCCGTCCGTAGGTGGAGCTATGGGGATTCGAACCCCAGACCTCCTCCATGCCATGGAGGCGCGCTACCAGCTGCGCCATAGCCCCTGGTCACCGCTTCGAGTGCTCTCGTTGCGGCGCTCGGGAAGCATATAAGGACACCGGCGTGTTCACCTAATCGACGACCACACGGCCCACGCCCGCCGCCGGGGCGCAAGCCGCGCCGCTCGAAGGTCACTCCTGGGTGACCTCGGGGTTGTCGTCACTACTGACCGGCTCGGGGAGGGTCCCCGCGTTGTGCTCCAGCAGACGCCAGCCCTTGCGCGCCTCCTCCAGCACCGACCACGAGCAGTTTCCGAGACCTCCCAGGGCGGGCCAGAGCTCCTGCGGCAGGTTCATGAGCTTGGCGATACCGAGTCGGATCGCCGCCCCGTGGGAGGCGACGACCAGCAGGCCGTCGGAGTCGATCTCCGCCGCCCAGCGGCGTATGGCCGAGGAGACCCTGTCGGCGACATCGGTGACCGTCTCACCGCCCGGCGCCTCCCAGTCGGCGAACTCCCGGGGCCACCTCTCGGAGATCTCCGCCCGGGTGAGCCCCTCCCACTGGCCTCCGCCCCGCTCTCGCAGGTCCTTGTCGACGCCGACGTCCAGGCGAGTGACGCGGCCCAGCGCCGAGGCGGTGTCGAAGGCGCGCTGAAGATCGGAAGAAACGATCTTGCTCGGGCGGAGAGCGGCGAGCAGCGAGGCCGCGCGGGTGGCCTGCGCGATCCCGGTCTCGTCGAGGGGGATGTCGCTGTGGCCCTGGAAGCGGTGCTCGACGTTCCACAGCGTCTGGCCATGCCTGAGGCAGACGACGCGGCGACTCACTCAGCTACCGTCCCGCGGGCGCGCTGGGCGGCGACCTGGGTCACGCTGTCCGGCAGCGAGATGGAGGGACAGTCCTTCCACAGGCGCTCCAGCGCGTAGAAGGTGCGGTCCTCCTCGTGCTGGACGTGCACGACGATGTCGATGTAGTCCAGCAGGACCCAGCGGCCCTCGCGCTCACCCTCGCGGCGAACGGGCTTGGCGTCGGCCCCGATCCGCAGCCGGTCCTCGATCTCGTCGACGATGGCGCGGACCTGACGGTCGTTGGTGGCGGAGCAGAGCACGAACGCGTCGGTGATGACGAGCTGGTCGCTCACGTCATAGGCGAGAATGTCATCGGCCAGTTTGTCCGCCGCCGCCTCGGCGGCGAGCCTGACGAGCTGGATGGATCTTTCTGTTGCTGTCACGGTGTGGGTCAGTCCTCCTGCTAGTCGGCGCTGTCACCTATCAGGGTGCCCGATTCGGCGCTTGTTGAAGAGCCGCCTGTTGGACAACGCCTATCGTGTGTCACCCGATTCCGCGCCGCAAACGAATTGACGCCCTGATCAGGGGCGTCTTCGGCGGGCGGGGCCGCGTTTGTCGATCTCGGGTGGGACGGGCACGGCTCGCGCGTTCGGCGATCATGCCGGATGAGCTGCGGATACTCGTCCCACGCAAATTTCTCGAATCATAGCGAATTTCATCAAAATCGGCCCCTACTCACCGGCCGCCGGAAGGCCTGGCCGCCGCACCGCCGTACAGGCCGCGCTTGTTGATGTACTGGACGATGCCGTCGGGGACGAGATACCAGATGGGCTCCCCCGAGGCCACCCGCTGGCGACACTCCGACGACGAGATGGCCAGTGCCGGGATCTCCACCAGGCTCACCTTGCCGTCGGGCAGGCCGGGGTCGTGCAGGATATGGCCCGGCCTGGTGGCACCCACGAAGTGTGCGATGGTGAACAGCTCGTCGACGTCGCGCCAGCTCAGGATCTGGGCGAGCGCATCGGCCCCGGTGATGAAGTAGAGATCCACGTCGGGCCCCCAGGCGGCGGAGATCTCCCGGAGCGTGTCGATGGTGAAGGTGGGACCCGGGCGGTCGATGTCGACGCGGCTCACCGAGAACCTGGGGTTGGAGGCGGTGGCGATGACCGTCATGAGATAGCGGTCCTCGGCGGCCGAGACGATCTTGTCGGCCTTCTGCCACGGCTGTCCCGTCGGCACGAAGACCACCTCGTCAAGATCGAAATAGTGAGCGACCTCACTGGCCGCGACCAGGTGACCGTGGTGGATCGGGTCGAAGGTCCCGCCCATGACGCCCAGACGTCGCTTCCCCTTGCCGGTAGGCACGTTCATCATGAAACGGACCATACGTGCAAGCCGTACACAGCTTTTAATCACCCCCCGCGCGTGGCAGGCGGACCCGACGTAGCATGCCGGACATGACCACCACCCCGGATCGCAACCGCGTGCAGCTTCCCGGCATCAGCTCACGCGCCTACGAACATCCTGCCGATCGGTCCGCGCTGGTCGCCCTCCGGTCGCTCAGCGGGTTCGACACGGTGCTCAAGCAGATGTCCGGCCTGGTCAGCGAGCGCCGCCTGCGCCTGATCTACCTCGCCTCGGCCGTGCGCACCAGCGACACCCAGTTCCGCTCGCTGCACGACATGGGCCGCGACGCCGCCTACATGCTCGACCTCCACCGCATTCCCGAGGTCTACGTGCAGCAGAGCCCGCTGGTGCAGGCGAAGGCGATCGGTTTCGACGACCCGTTCATCGTCGTCACGACCGGTCTCCTCGACCTGATGGACTCAGAGGAGCAGCGCTTCGTCATCGGCCACGAGACCGCCCACATCCTGTCGGGCCACGCCGTCTACCGGACCATGCTCGACATCCTGACCCGTCTCGCCACCCGCGTGGCCTGGATCCCGCTCGGCTACATCGGCCTGCGCGCGATCGTGGCCGGCCTGGAGGAGTGGCACCGCAAGTCCGAGCTCTCCGCCGACCGGGGCGGTCTGCTCTGCGGCCAGGACTCCGACGCGGCACTGCGCGCCCTGATGAAGCTCGCCGGCGGCTCGCGCCTGCACGAGATGAACATCGAGGCCTTCCTCGACCAGGCCAGGGAGTACGACACGGCGGGCGACGTCCGTGACGGCCTGCTCAAGGTCCTCAACCTGCTGGGCACCACCCACCCGTTCGCCGTCTCGCGCGTCGCCGAGCTCGACAAGTGGCGCCGCAGCGGCGAGTACGAGACGATCCTCGCCGGTGAATACCCCCGCCGCGCCGACGACGCCAACGCGAAGATCTCCGAAGAGGTCAAGGCGGCCGCCCGCTCCTACCGGGAATCCTGGTCGCAGTCCCAGGACCCGTTCATCGGCGTCCTGCGCGACGTCGCAGAAGGCGCCGTCAACGCCGGAGAGCGCATCTTCAACCGCTTCTCCCGCCGCGATGGAAATTAATCAGAAGTTCCACCAAAAGGGTCCGGGCAGGTGTTCCCGGGCCCTTTTCCATGCAGGCCGAACACATACAGATCCATGCGCGAACAGGAGCGAGACCTAAGCGAGACCTACACGAGGAGGGCGATCGCGCGTACGGCCGCGGAGCACAGGGCGACGAACCCGCCCAGTACGGCGAGCGCGCGCAGGCCCTCCTTGCGGAGTTCGACGAGCTCGGCACCGATCCGCTCGATCTCCCGGCCGAGGATGCCCCCGCAGACGACGCCGAACACGACGCCGGCGACGGCGACCGGGGCGGGATGCGCCCACCAGTCGGGGGGCAGCGAGCCGCCGAGGCTCAGCCAGAGCGCGCCCCCGGCGAGGGCCGCCGCCGGCAGCCCCGGCCACGCGAGGGCGGTCAGCAGCGAGACGACGAAGGTCAGCGGAAAGCCCAGCACACGCAGGATCGCCCGGGTCCTGGCCGACTTACGCTTCCTGACCAGCCAGTGCCCGACCCACAACGTGCGGGCCAGCGTGGCGAACAGCCCGGTGACGGCGAAGGTGGCCGGCGGCCAGATGACCGTGGCCACGACGCACGGCACGGCCAGCACCGCCAGCAGCAGCAGCGCCGCGTTGCCCGCGGGCAACGGCCCCGCCCTGCCCCCGCCCTGGAGCTCTCCGGCCGCCCCGCCCCTCCCCTTACCGGCTTGGCGCCGCCGGACGGCTCTGCCCGCCGCGGAGGCGGGACGCCCGCCACGCGACGTCTCCGCGGCCGCGGGGGCCCGTCCGGTCCTGGAGGTCTCACCTGTCGTGGAGGCCACGCGTGCCGCGCGAGGTGTCTCACCGCTCGCGGGGGCAGAGCGGCCACGGGGTGCCTCGCCGACCGCGGCGGCCGGGCGCCCACCACGGGACGTCTCACCGGGTGCCGGGAGTGCCCGTGCCGCACGGGCCGTCTCACCGGCGGGCACCGCCCTCCCCCCGCGCGGCGCGCCGTCCGTGCCGGCCGGGGACCGGGGCGGACGCACCGCTCCGTCCGCGGGAACGGATGACCTTCCTCTGCCGGTCTCCGCCCTGGCCGCCCGCCCGCCCTTGACGGGATCCTCACCCTTGGTGCCGGACCTGGAGCGGCCTTCCTGCTTCCTGCCCTGGCCGGGCTTCTCCCCCGCGAAGGTGCCCGGTTTCCTGGCCGCCCCCGCCTCGGACGGGATCGTCCTCACCAGGCGGCCCAGGCGGCTGGTGAGGAGGGCCGCGGTGGGGCGCTTGGCCGGCTCACGGTGCAGGGCCGCGCGGATCAGCGGCAGCAGAGCCGCCGGGACGCCCTCGAGGTCGGCCTGGCCGTTGAGGATCGCGTACATCTGTGCCTCGACGGTGCCTCCGCCGAAGGTGGGGCGGCCGGTCGCGGCGAAGGCGACGGTGGCCGCCCAGGCGTGCACGTCCGCGGGCTCGCCCACGTGCTCGTCGGCGAACAGTTCGGGGGCGGCGTAGCCGGGGGTGCCCAGGAAGGTGCCGGTCAAGGTGAGCCGGGTGGCGTCCAGGACGTGGGCGATGCCGAAGTCGATGAGGACGGGCTCGTCGTCCCCGTTGACCACCACGTTGGCGGGTTTGAGGTCGCGGTGCACGACCCCGGCCGCGTGGATGATCGACAGGGCGATGGCGAGGCCCTGCGCGACGCTCAGCAGGCCGGCGCCCTCCAGGCAACCGTCACGGCGCACCCGATCCAGGAGGGTGTCTCCCTCGATGTGCTCCATGACCAGGTAGGGCCGGTCACCGTCGAGATCGGCGTCGACGACGCGGGCGACGTAGGGGCTCTCGACCCTGCGCAGGGCGCGGACCTCCCGCTCCAGACGCACCCGGCCCTCGGAGCCCGCGTCGTGGACGTCGTGGAGCACCTTGAGCGCGACCCTGTCACCCCGGCGGCTGGAGGCGAGGTAGACCTCGCCCATTCCCCCCCGACCGAGACGTTCCAGCAACGTATAGGGACCGACCCGCCCGAGACGACCCACGTGACCTCCTGCGTCGGCCACATGGGTCAGGGACCGCCGCGCCTATCGGGTCGCTCACTCCCGCTCGCTTCCCTGCTCTCCAGCCATAGGAGACCACACCATAGCGGGCGAGTGTGACGTTTTCCCGACGGCACGCCGGACTCCCAGAAAGATCCGGATGAGCGAAAGGCCCTGCGGCTGCGGGATTCGCCGGGTCCGGACGGTGCGCCCCGGGTCCGAAGAGAGGCTCACGGGGCACCCGGAAGGCCGCGTCGCGACGTCCGGGGCCCCGTGGGGAATCGACTATCGGGACGCGGACTCGGGTGAGGCGAGGATCGTACCCTCGGCCGTGCGCAGATGACCTTCGCCGGTGTAGACCCACTTGGTCGAGGTCAGCTCCGGCAGGCCCATGGGGCCGCGCGCGTGCAGCTTCTGGGTGGAGATGCCGATCTCCGCGCCGAAGCCGAACTCCCCGCCGTCGGTGAACCTGGTCGAGGCGTTGACCGCCACGGCCGCGGAGTCGACCAGCGCGACGAACCTGCGGGAGGCGGTGACCGAGCGCGTGACGATCGCGTCGGTGTGCGCCGAGCCGTACTTCCTGATGTGCGCGACCGCCTCCTCCAGCGAGTCGACCACGGCGGCGGCGATGTCCAGCGAGAGGTACTCCATCCGGAAGTCCTCCTCCCCTGCGGGCACCACGTCGCCGTACGCCGCGACGCGCGCGTCGCCGTGCACCGTGACGCCCTCCGCCGCCAGCGCGGCCAGCGCTCGCGGCACGAAGGTGTCGGCCACGGCCGCGTGCACCAGGAGCGTCTCGGCGGAGTTGCACACCGAGGGCCGCTGGGCCTTGGAGTTGATCAGGATCTGGATCGCGAGGTCCGGATCGGCGTCGGCGTCGACGTAGACGTGGCAGTTGCCCACACCGGTCTCGATCACCGGGACGGTGGACTCCTCCACCACCGAGTTGATCAGCGAGGCGCCGCCGCGCGGGATCAGCACATCGACCAGGCCGCGGGCCCTCATGAGCTCCTTGGCCGAGTCGCGGCTCTGCCCGGGGACCAGCTGGACGGCTCCGGCGGGCACCCGGGTGCCCGCCAGCGCCTCCTGCATGATCCTGACGAGGACCGTGTTCGACTCGTACGCGCTGGAGGAGCCGCGCAGCAGGGTGGCGTTGCCGCTCTTGAGGCAGAGCGCCGCGGCGTCCACGGTCACGTTGGGGCGGCCCTCGTAGATGATGCCGATCACGCCGAGCGGGACCCGGAGCTGGCGCAGCTCCAGCCCGTTGGGCAGCGTGTTGCCCCGGATCACCTCGCCGACGGGGTCGGGCAGGTCGGCGACCTGACGGACCGCCTCGGCGATCGCCTCGATCCTGGCCTCGTCGAGACGAAGGCGGTCGATCATGTACTCGGAGATCCCGCTCTCCCTCGCCCTCTCCACATCGAGCGCGTTGGCCGCGACGATCTCGGCGGACGCGGCCACCAGCGCGTCGGCCATCACCCGGAGCGCGGCGTCCTTCGGCGCCCTCGGCAGCGGGGCCAGCTCTGCGGCGGCCTCTTTGGCCGCCAAGGCCACCTTCAGGAAGTCCTCGGACATCTCGCGCTCCAAAAAACTAGTTGTGGGATTCCAGTATGACGATGTCGTCGCGGTGGATCAGCTCTCGTTCGTACTCGGGCCCCAGGCTCGCCGCCAGCTCCCGGGTGGAGCGCCCGAGCAGCCCAGGAATCTCCCCCGCGTCGAAGTTGACCAGGCCGCGCGCGACCACCCGGCCGAGCGGCCCGCACAGGTCCACCGGATCGCCCGCCGCGAACTCGCCCTCGACGGAGGTGACCCCCGCCGGGAGCAGCGACTTGCGGCGGCTCACCACCGCCTCGACGGCGCCGGGGTCCAGGTGGAGGCGTCCGCGGCCCGTGGTGGCGTGGGCCAGCCAGAGCAGGCGGGTGCCCGGGTGACGCCCACCGGGATGGAAGTAGGTGCCGATGTCGGTTCCCGCGAGTGCCTGGGCCGCGTGCGCGGCGGCGGTGAGCACCACGGGCACACCCGCCCCTGTGGCGATCTTGGCGGCCTGCACCTTGGTGATCATGCCTCCGGTGCCGACCGCCCCGCCCTTGCCGAGCTCCACCCCGACGAGATCCTCGGGTCCGCGTACGTCGGCGAGCCTGCGGGCGCCGGGACGACGGGGGTCGCCGTCGTAGAGCGCGTCCACATCCGACAGCAGCACCAGCGCATCAGCCCTGGTCAGGTGGGCGACCAGCGCGGCGAGCCGGTCGTTGTCGCCGAAGCGGATCTCGTCGGTGGCCACGGTGTCGTTCTCGTTGACCACGGGGACGATGCCCAGCTCCAGCAGCCGGGCCAGCGTGCGCTCGGCGTTGACGTGGTGCGAGCGGCGCATCATGTCGTCGGCGGTCAGCAGAACCTGGCCGACCCGCAGGCCGTACCGGGCGAAGGAGGAGGTGTATCGGGCCACCAGCACGCCCTGGCCGACCGAGGCGGCGGCCTGCTGGGTGGCGAGGTCGCGCGGCCTGGCGGGCAGGCCCAGAGGACCGAGACCCGCCGCGATCGCGCCGGAGGAGACCAGCACGATCTGGGTGCCGGCCTTGCGCCGGGCGGCGAGCACGTCGACCAGGGCGTCCACCCGGTCGACGTCGATCATCCCCCGCGGGGTGGTGAGCGAGGACGAACCCACCTTCACGACAAGGCGCGAAGCCGTACGGATCCGTTCGCGCGCAGAGTCCACGACACGCACCTCTCAAAGATGATCACTTGGAAGACCAGGTTATCCGAGCCGCCCGGACGGGGCGGGAACCACACGGGACGCGCGTCGAGGCGCCCTCGCGAGGCCCCGCTAGCCGAGCCGGTTGTCCGATCCGCGCGGCCCCTGACGTACGGCCTCGGCGTTGAGCGTCGGCTGCCAGTCGAAGATGTGTCCGCTCTCCATGGAACCGATGATCACCTCGGCTCCGGCCTTCGCCCCGGCCTTGGTGAGCTCCTCCTCGACGCCGAGCCGCTCCAGCCGGTCGGCCAGGTAACCCACGGCCTCGTCGTTGGTGAAGTCGGTCTGGCGGATCCACCGCTCCGGCCTGACCCCGGTGACCTGGAAGGTGTGGTCGTCGATCCTGCGGACGGCGAATCCCGCGTCGCCGTGCTGCTTGGGCCTGATGACCAGGCGGGTCGGCTCCGGGACCGGAGCGGCGGCCCTCGCGGCGGCGACCATCTCCCCCATGGCGTAGGTCAGCTCCTTGAGCCCGTCGTGGGTGGCCGCGGAGATCGAGAAGACCCGCAGTCCCCGCTCCTGGAGCATCGGCGTCACGATCTCCGCCAGGTCGCGGGCGTCGGGCACGTCGGACTTGTTGAGCACCGCCAGACGCGGCCGGTCCTCCAGCTTGCCGTACGCGGCCAGCTCGGCCTCGATCGCCTCGTAGTCGCTGATCGGGTCACGGCCCGGCTCCATCGTGGCGCAGTCGATCACGTGCACGAGCGTGTTGCAGCGCTCGACGTGGCGCAGGAACTCGTGCCCCAGCCCCTTGCCCTCCGAGGCGCCGGGGATCAGGCCCGGCACGTCGGCGACGGTGAAGACGGTCTCGCCCGCGGTGACCACCCCGAGGTTGGGGACCAGGGTGGTGAACGGGTAGTCGGCGATCTTCGGGCGGGCGGCGGAGAGCGCGGCGATGAGGGAGGACTTGCCCGCACTGGGGAATCCGACGAGCGCCACGTCGGCGACGCTCTTCATCTCCAGCATGACGTCGAGTTCGTCGCCCGGCTCACCGAGCAGCGCGAAGCCGGGGGCCTTGCGCTTGGCGGAGGCGAGTGCGGCGTTGCCGAGCCCGCCGTGCCCGCCCTCGGCGATCACGTAGCGGGTGCCCGCGCCGATCAGGTCGATCAGGACCTCGCCGGTGTCGGCGTTCTTGACCACGGTGCCGTCGGGCACCGAGATGATGATGTCGCCGCCGTTGGCGCCGTCACGGTTGGCGCCCTGCCCCTGCTTGCCGTTGTCGGCCTTGCGGTGCGGGCGGCGGTGATACTCCAGCAGGGTCGCCGTGTTGGCGTCGACCTCCAGGATCACGTCACCGCCCCGGCCTCCGTTACCCCCGTCGGGGCCGCCCAGCGGCTTGAACTTCTCCCGATGGACAGAGGCACAGCCGTTTCCCCCGTCACCGGCCTTGATGTGCAGGACCACCTGGTCCACAAAGTCCGGCATATCTACTTTCCTACCTCTATCTACGGGAAATTCCGGTGAAAACGCGAACAGGGGTGGACCGCTGAATGCGATCCACCCCTGCCCTCAACGTCTGTCGGCGCGAATCTACTCCGCGACCGGAACGATGCTCACCGCGCGGCGTCCGCGCTTGACACCGAACAGAACGTGGCCCGCGGCCAGCGCGAACAGCGTGTCGTCACTGCCACGGCCGACGTTGTCGCCGGGGTGGAAGTGGGTGCCGCGCTGACGAACGATGATCTCGCCGGCGTTGACCAGCTGACCGCCGAAGCGCTTCACACCGAGCCGCTGGGCGTTGGAGTCGCGGCCGTTCCGAGTGGACGACGCGCCCTTCTTGTGTGCCATCTCGCAAAACTCCCGAAACTCAGGCCTGGTCGATGCCGGTGATCTTCACCTGGGTGTACCGCTGGCGGTGACCCTGGCGCTTCTTGTACCCCGACTTGTTCTTGTACTTCAGAATCCGGATCTTCGGACCCTTGGTCTCACCGAGAATCTCGGCGGCAACCGTGAACTTGCCCGCCTCGGTGGTCACGTCGCCGTCGTTGACGACGAGGACCGTCGGCAGCGAAACCGTGGAACCGACCTCGCCGGCGACCTTGTCCACTTCAAGGACGTCACCGACGGAGACCTTCTGCTGCCTGCCGCCGCAACGAACGATCGCGTACACCGCGGAACCCTTCTTCTGACTGCTTGCTCGCTGGATGCTGCGCCCCGCATCCGGCTGTGGTCATTGATGACGTACCGGGTAGGCGCGCGAACAGGGCGCGCCATGAGCGCACCGGTTCACCAGGGTACCGGATTGACGGTGTCCTGGTCGAACCGGGCGGAACGTCGGGGGTGCCGGCCTTCGGCCCCGTCCCTGTGCGGGACGGGGTCTAATCGGCCGACCTGGCCTTGCGGGAGCGTCGCCGCCCCCGGCCAGAAGCCTGTGCTGCCTGACCGTCCTCATGCTGGACTCCATCAAGCGCATCGGTCACCGTATCACGCCCAGACTGGTCACCGGCCGCCACCGCGTGGTTACCGTCCTTGCCGAGCTTTTCCGCGACGGCCTTCTCCACGGCCATCTTGCCCTGGGTGCCGCGCGGCTCGGGCTTGCCCTCGACCGGTTCCGACGAGACGTGCAGGCCGCGGCCGTTGCAGCACTCGCAGGTGGTCGAGAAGGCCTCCAGGAGGCCCTGGCCGACCCGCTTGCGCGTCATCTGGACCAGGCCGAGTGAGGTCACCTCGGCCACCTGGTGCTTGGTACGGTCACGGGCCAGGCACTCCAGCAGTCGCCGCAGCACCAGATCCCGATTGTTCTCCAGCACCATGTCGATGAAGTCGATGACGATGATGCCGCCGATGTCGCGCAACCTGAGCTGGCGGACGATCTCCTCGGCCGCCTCCAGGTTGTTGCGGGTGACGGTCTCCTCGAGGTTGCCGCCCTGACCGGTGAACTTGCCGGTGTTGACGTCGACCACGGTCATGGCCTCGGTCCTGTCGATCACCAACGAGCCGCCGCTGGGCAGCCAGACCTTGCGCTCCATCGCCTTGGCGATCTGCTCGTCGATCCGGTACGCGGCGAAGACGTCACCGCTCTCCTCCCACCTGCTGAGGCGGTCGGCCAGATGCGGGGCGACATAACGGACGTACTCGTCGACCGTCTCCCACACATCCCCCGCGACGACCAGCGAGGCGAAATCCTCGTTGAACACGTCGCGGACCACCCGGACGGTCAGGTCGGGCTCGGAGGAGAGCAACTCGGGCGCGCTGGCGGACTTGGCCTTGCGCTGGATGTTCTCCCACTGCGCCGACAGCCTGGCCACGTCGCGAGCCAGCTCGTCCTCCGAGGCGCCCTCGGCGGCCGTACGGACGATGACCCCCGCGTTCTCCGGCATGACCTTCTTCAGGATGCTCTTGAGGCGGGTGCGCTCCTTGTCGGGGAGCTTGCGGCTGATACCGGTCATCGAACCGTCGGGCACGTAGACCAGGTAACGTCCCGGCAGGCTGATCTGGCTCGTCAGGCGGGCGCCCTTGTGGCCCATCGGGTCCTTGGTGACCTGCACCAGCACCGACTGGCCGGACTTCAGCGCCACCTCGATCCGCTTGGGCTGTCCTTCCAGCCCGGCGGTGTCGAAGTTCACCTCTCCGGCGTACAGGACCGCGTTGCGACCCTTGCCGATGTCGACGAACGCGGCCTCCATGCTCGGCAGGACGTTCTGCACCTTGCCGAGATAGACGTTGCCCACGTACGACTGGCTCGCCTCGCGGTTGACGTAGTGCTCGACGAGGACGCCGTCCTCCAGCACCGCGATCTGGGTGCGCCCGCCGGTGCGGCGGACCACCATCATGCGCTCGACGGACTCCCTGCGGGCCAGGAACTCCGACTCGGTGATGATCGGCGGACGCCTGCGGCCGAGCTCACGGCCCTCGCGGCGGCGCTGCTTCTTCGCCTCCAGACGGGTCGAGCCGCGCACGCTCTGCACCTCGTCCACCGAGGTGCCGCGACCGGCGCGGGGCGCGCGAATGCGCACCACCGTGTTCGGCGGGTCGTCAGGGACGTCACCGGACTCGTCCGTGCCCCTGCGCCGCCTGCGTCGACGGCGGCGCGAGCTGCCGCTCTCGGCCTCGTCGTCCTGCTCGGCCTCGGCCTGCTCCTCGTCGTCCTGCTCGGCCTCGGTCTCCTCGGTCTCGTCGAGGTCGCGCGCCTTGCCGCGGCCCCTGCCACCCCTGCGGCGCCGACGCCGGCGACCTCCCGCGTCGTCGTCGCCCTCGCCTTCCGAGTCGTCGTCCTCGAGCTCCTCGGCGAGCTCGGCCCTCTCGGTCTTCTCGACCCTGTCGGCCTTGTCGGCCCTCGTCTCGACGGGCTCGGGCTCGGGGGTGGCGGGCTGGACCGGCGCGGGACGCGTGGCGGGCTGTGCGGCCCGCTGCGGGTCGGGCGCCTGGAACAGCGGCTGGAACACCGCGGCGGGTGCCTGGAAGGTCACCGAGGGCACCTCGGAACGTTCCCTGGCGGCCAGGCCGAAGGGGTCGGCGAACAGGCCGGGACGCTCCTCGATGATGTCCTCGCCCGCGGGCTCGTCGTCGAGCGGCTCGTCGACCGGCAGGAGTTCCGCCTCGGCCTCCTCCACCTCGGTGGGAGACACATGGACGCTCTGCTCGGCCTCGACCGGCGGCGCCTCGCGCGGCGTGGCCTTCTTGCGCGTACGGGTGCGCTTGGCGGGAGCCGCGGGCGCCTCCTGGGGCGCGGACTCGGCCTCGGCGAAGGGATCCGGTACGGCGACGGGCGCCACGGGATGCGCCGGGGAGACCGTCACGGGTGCCGCGGGGGTCGCGGCGGTCACAGCCTCCGCGACCGGCTCGGGCGCCGTCTCGGCGGGCTCGGCGACCGGCTCGGCCGGTTTCTTCGCACGGCTACGACGCGTGGTGGTGGTCGCACCGTCCGCCACCGCCGTCTTGCGCCTGGTGGCTCGCTTGGGAGCGGGCGCGGCGGGCTCCGCCGTGGCGGGCTCGGGGACCTCGGGCGTCACGGTCTCCGCGACCGGTACGGGTGGTGCCGTGACCACCGGGGCCGGCTCCGGCGGCTCCGGCGGAGGTCCAGCCGGCCTGCTCGCGGCCCTGCGACGGGTCGTCGGCGGTCGTGTCTCTTCTGTTGTCGTATCCCCGTCAGGGCTGTTGACCCCGGCGTTGGGCTCGTTGTCGAGCATGCGGGCGCTCTCCCGTTCAGCTCCCGGGCGCGTCTCCGCGCCGCGCGGGAGCTCTCGTCTCTCACTGTCCGCCAGGCCTGGGGCCCGGCGCCAAGTCCTATATGTCGCCGCCGACGTGCCTGCCCACCGGTTCCGCTTCGCCGCCGCGCGTGATGTCGCGGTCCAGGCCGAGCGGGTCGGCGGGCTCACCGGTGTGAACGTCCAGCGGGCCCTGCGCCAGCCTGGTCACCTCGGGGGGCACCGGCGGCGCGAAGTCAGCCACAAGACGCAGTCCAGTGAGAACGTCGTCGGGTCGAACGGCAGGAGTTTCGTGCCGTACAACCATGCGAAGTATGACACATGGCTGACTGGACGCCTGACCTGCTGTTGTCTCTGTTACCTCAAATACCGTGAGGCTCAGCACCGCTTCACGTGCGTCGAAGCGCCGCATCCCCTTCTTTGTAAGGCGTTCGACCTCGACGTGTTCCGTGGCGAGGAATTTCTCGACCGCGGCCCCGGCGAGGGCGGAATCGGCTCCTCGAAGCCGCAGCTCCCACGCCGAGCACTCCATCTGGTCGGCCAGGCTCGCGGAGCCCGCCTCGACGACGTCGAGCACGTCGAGACCGGGAGGCAGTGAGGTGTCCAAAGCGGCTCGCAGCCTGCCGGGATCACACTCACGCGTCACGCTGATCTCGAAGTACTCGGCCTCGCTGGCGACCCCGGTGGGGGCGGCCGATCCCACGTAGGAGATCTTCGGGTGGGGCGAGAAGCCCGCGCTGAACGCCACCGGGACGTCGGCTCTCCTGACCGCCCGTTCGAGGGCCCGGGTGATGTCACGGTGACTGGTGAAGCGCAGGCGGCCGCGCTTGGCGTAGCGAACGCGCAGGCGTTGCACCACGGGCGCGGGCGGCGGCCCGTCAGGAGCGGGTTTCAGGGTGGTGTCGTCCTTCCCGAATCGTGGTCGTCGTTTCCGGAGGCGGCGCTAACGCACCGCCCACCTCAGACAACCGTCAGTGGCAGCAGCTTCTTCCCGGTGGGCCCGATCTGGATCTCGGTGCCCATCGTGGGGCAGACACCGCAGTCGTAGCACGGGGTCCAGCGGCAGTCCTCGACCTCGACGTCGTTGACCGCGTCCTGCCAGTCCTGCCAGAGCCACTCGCGGTCGAGCCCGGCGTCGAGATGGTCCCAGGGCAGGACCTCGTTCTCCTCGCGCTCGCGCGTGGTGTACCAGTCGACGTCGACCCCCACGGCGGCGGCGGCGTCCATCCAGCGCTGGTAGGAGAAGTGCTCGCTCCAGCCGTCGAAGCGGCCCCCCTCGGCCCACACCGCGCGGATGACCTTGCCGACCCGGCGGTCACCCCGGGAGAGCAGGCCCTCCACGATCGACGGCTTGCCGTCGTGGTACCGCAGGCCGATGGCGCGGCCGTACTCCCTGTCGCCCCGCAGAGCCTCCTTCAGCGCCTTCAGCCTGCGGTCGACCGTCTCGTGGTCGGCCTGGCCGGCCCACTGGAACGGGGTGTGCGGCTTGGGAACGAAACCGCCGATGGAGACCGTGCAGCGGACGTCGCGCGACCCGGTGGCCTCCCGGCCCGCCTTGATGACCTTCTTGGCCAGGTCGGCGATGCCCTGGACGTCGGCGTCCTCCTCGGTGGGCAGGCCGCACATGAAGTAGAGCTTCACCTGCCGCCACCCCTGGGTGTACGCGGTGGTGACGGTCCTGATCAGGTCTTCCTCGGTGACCATCTTGTTGATCACCTTACGCATCCGCTCCGAGCCGCCCTCGGGGGCGAACGTCAGACCGGAGCGGCGGCCGTTGCGGGAGAACTCGTTCGCCAGGTCGATGTTGAAGGCGTCGACCCGGGTCGAGGGCAGCGACAGGGAGGTGTTGGTGCCCTCGTAGCGGTCGGCCAGCCCCTTGGCGACCTCGCCGATCTCGGAGTGGTCGGCCGAGGAGAGCGACAACAGGCCGACCTCGTTGAAACCGGAGGCCTTGACGCCCGCCTCGACCATGTCGCCGATCGTGGTGATCGAGCGCTCGCGCACCGGACGGGTGATCATGCCGGCCTGGCAGAACCGGCACCCGCGGGTGCAGCCGCGGAAGATCTCCACACTGAACCGCTCGTGCACGGTCTCGGCCAGCGGGACCAGCGGCTTCTTGGGATAGGGCCACTCGTCCAGATCCATCACGGTGTGCTTGTGGATCCGCCACGGCACGCCCGACCTGTTGGGCGTGACCCGCTGGATCCGGCCGTCGGCGTGGTAGTCGACGTCGTAGAACTTCGGCACGTAGACCCCGCCGGACTCGGCCAGCCGCATCAGCAGCTCGTCGCGCCCGCCGGGCGAGCCCTCGGTCTTCCACTCGCGGATCACCTCGGTGATCGCGATGGCGACCTGCTCCCCGTCGCCCAGCACGGCGGCGTCGAGGAAGTCGGCGATCGGCTCGGGATTGAACGCCGCGTGCCCACCGGCCAGCACGATCGGGTCGTCGTCGCCCCGGTCGGCCGCTTCCAGCGGGATGCCCGCCAGATCCAGCGCGGTCAGCATGTTGGTGTAGCCGAGCTCGGTCGAGAAGGAGAGCCCTAGCACGTCGAACGCCCTCACGGGCCGGTGCGCGTCGACCGTGAACTGCGGCACGCCCTCGGAACGCATGAGCGCCTCAAGGTCGGGCCAGACCGCGTAGGTCCGCTCGGCCAGCGTCTCCGGCAGCTCGTTGAGGATCTCGTAGAGGATCTGGACACCCTGGTTGGGCAGGCCCACCTCGTAGGCGTCCGGATACATCAGCGCCCAGCGGACCGTGCTCTCGTCCCAGTCCTTGACGGTCGAGTTGAGCTCACCTCCCACATACTGGATCGGCTTCTGCACTCTGGGCAGGAGCGCTTCCAGGCGGGGAAACAACGACTCGACAGACATGCCGTCAAGAATATCCGCCTGGAGAGGGTGCCACAGGCGGGCCACCCTGCGCCGGAGCCGGAGCGGGCACCGGACTCCTCACCTGAACGACGGTTGCCTGCGCATATGGATCGCCTGGAGCAGCCCGAAGGCGATCATGTTGGCGAAGGTGGCGGTACCGCCGTAGGAGACGAACGGCAAGGGAAGGCCGGTGATCGGCATGATCCCGATCGTCATCCCGATGTTGACGAACGACTGGAAGGCCAGCCAGCACACGATCGAACCGGCCATCAGCGCGCCGAACCGGTCGTCGCACTCGCGCGCGATCCGCACCCCCCGCAGCAGGATCACCCCGATCAGCGCCACCACCGTGACCGAGCCGAGGAAACCGAACTCCTCCCCCGCCACCGTGAAGACGAAGTCGGTGTGCTGCTCGGGCACGAAACGGCCGGTGGTCTGGCCACCCCCGAACAACCCCTTGCCGAACACCTCCCCCGATCCGATCGCGATCAGCGACTGGGTGCTGTTGTAGCCGACGCCGCGCGGGTCACTGGCCGGGTTGAGGAACGCGGTGAACCGGGCGATCTGGTACGGCTCCAGGACATCGAGGAGCCACACGGCCACCCCCGCACCGATCACGCTGAGGGTGAGTCCGGCGATCCAGCGCTTGCGGACCCCCGCCACGACCATCGTGCCGGCCGTGATCACCCCGATGACCATCGTGGTGCCCAGGTCGGGCTGGAGCATCACCAGGCCCATGGTGAAGGAGGACACCACCAGCGCGATCACGACATCGAAGCTGCGCGGCCGGTCGGTGCCCCTGACCGGCTGGGCCAGCAGCATGGCGAGCATCAGCACCAGACCCAGTTTGGCGAACTCGGAGGGCTGGAACGCGAAACCGCCCCCCAGCATGATCCATGAGTGGGCGCCGTTCACGGTGCTGCCAAGCGGTGTGATCACCAGGATCAACCCGATCAACGTCACCCCGTAGATCAGCGGCGCGAAGATCCGCAGCGCCCGATGGTCCACCATCGCGGCCGTGCCGGCCAGCACGGCCCCGATGACGAGGTTGAGGATGTGCTTTTTGACCAGCCCGGTGGAGCCGAGCGCCCAGGTCCTTGTCGACGACCAGACGAGCATCGTGCCGATCACCGCGAGCGCGGCCACGGCGACCAGCATCAACCCGTCCATCCGGCCCACCGTGGAGACCGCCGCCACCGTCCGGCCGGTGAGGGACGTCCTCGGCGCCGCCGCCCGACTCACGCAGCCTCACTCGCGGACGTCACCGCCGCCGATGCGGGTGTCATCGCGACACCGTCCCATCCTTGGCGATCACCGGGAGCGCCCTCGCGGGACGCCCGCCCGGCAGGATGGAGGAGGAGGGTTTCCCGTCAGGCTTGAACCCGTAGATGCCCTCGTAGATCTTCCGTACCGCCGGAGCCGCGGTCTGACCGCCCATCCCGCCCTGGGACACCATGGCGACGATCACAAACCGCGGGTTGTTCGTCGGGGCGAACGAGGCGAACCACGACGTGTCGGCCTTGCCGTAAACCTCGGCGGTGCCGGTCTTCCCACCAATCTTGACCTTGTCCATGGGGAACCCCGCGAAGGCCCCGGCGGCGGTGCCGTCGGAGGCGACCTCGCTCAACGCCCCCTTGATGTAGTCCCGCTCCTCCCGCGTGATCGGCAACTTACCCACCACCGGCACCTTGATCTCCTTGACCTTGGTCCCGTCGGGACGCACCAGCGCCCAGGCCACCCTGGGACTGCGCAACTTGCCGTCCCCGACCAGTGCCGCGTAGGCCGCCGCCAGCTGCAGCGGCGTCACCAGCACGTCGCCCTGCCCGATGGAGAAGTTGGCGGCGTCACCCGGCCGCCACTGGAATCCCTCCAGGCAGTTCTCGTACGCCAGTCGCTTGAGGAAGGCCGCTCTGCTGGGGCTGCTCTTGGCCACCTCCGGATAACCGGTCTTGGCCCGCCTGCAGTTGTCCTCCTTCGTCACCGCCCAGAGCGCCTTCTTCCATGCCCGGTCGGGAATCCTGCCCGGCGACTCGCCCGGCAGGTCGACGCCGGTGGGGCGGCCGAACCCGTAGGCACGCGCCATGTTCGCCATCGGCTCCTTGGGCCTCCCCTTGGGATCGAGACCGCCGTCGCGCAGCCACTGCTCGTACGCCGCCCGGTAGAAGATCGTGTCGCACGACTTCACCAGCGCCGTGTGCAGGTCGAGGGTGCCCAGTCCGATGCCGCGGAAGTTGTTGAACGGCCGGTCACCCACCATGTAGGACCCCGGGCAGTCGTACTTGCCGTGCAGTGGGTAGCCGTCCCTGAGCATCGCCGACACCGACGACACCTTGAACGTCGAGCCGGGCGCGAACTCGCCCTTGATCGCCCGCGACACCAGTGGCTTGCCGGTCTTGCCCGACAGCAACCGCTGGTACTCCGCCTCCGAGATGCCCCCGCTCCAAACCGCCGGATCATACGTCGGCGCGCTGGCCAGCGCGATCACCCGGCTGGTCTTCGCGTCCAGCACCACCGCCGCCGCCCCGTCGGCCTTGGGCGCGCCCTTCATCGCCTCGGCCAGCGCCTTCTCCGCCAAGGTCTGCACCCTGGCGTCGATGCTGGTGATGAGCGTGTCGCCCGGGATCGGCGGCACGTGCCGCTCCACCCCGATGACCTTGCCGAGCCGGTCGACCTGCACCCGCCTCATCCCGGGCGTCCCGCGCAGCGGCACGTCGTAGACCGACTCCAGGCCGTCCCTGCCCACCAGGTCGACCCCGGAGAACGCCGCCCTGAGCCCGTCGCGCCTGTCCAGCTCCTCCTGCGTGATCGGCTGCAGGTAGCCGAGCGCCTGCGCGCCCGCGCCCTTGCGGGGATACTCCCGCACGGCCTGCACCTCGGCCGTGACGCCGGGGAACTCCTCCTGCCGCTCCAGGATCTGCAGGGCCTCGCGCGTGGTCACGTCGACGTCGATGGGGATCGGCTGGTACGGGGATCCCGGCCAGCACGGACGGGCGACCCCGGGCCCGCACGCCCTGATCCGCTCCCGCAACTCGCCGGGACGGCGGCCGAGCACGGCGGCCAGCCTCTTGATCACCTCCTCGCCGTTGCCCGTCATCCGGTTCAGGCGCGTGCGGTCGACCGAGACCACCAGGGTGGTCCGGTTGCGCACCAGTGGACGGCCCGTCGCGTCGAGGATCTGTCCGCGCACCGCGGGGACGACGACATCACGCGTACGCGTCTCGGTCGCGGCCTCCACGTACTCCCTGCCGCGCACCACCTGCACCTGCCAGAGCCGCACCGCGAGCAACGCCAGCATCGACACCACGATCACCTGCACCACGACCAGGCGCCCCCGCATCAGGCCCATGACCGCTCCTCCCCGCACACCTCGCGGAAACCCCCTGTCCACGCCCCGCCGAACCCCTCGCGGCGCACGCACCGGGAACCCCACCGCGCACGATGCCGCGTACGTGGTCTCATGCACGACTCCGCATGGCCGACCGGGGCATCTGGATGAGGCGCGGCTCCGGCCCCCTGACAACCCTCCGCACCATCCACACCACCGGGGACGCGGCGAGCAGGTTGTAGATCATCGCCTGTGGCAGCACCGCCGTGAGCATGGACACACCGGCCCGCGGATCCCCCACCAGGGCGCCGGTCACCAGAGCGACCACGGGACCGGCGATCGCGCAGGCCAGCGCCGCGAGCGGCCCCGAGGCCGGTCGGCTCTCCACCGCCCGTCCCGCCATGAAGCCGATGAGGCAGAACACAAGCGCGTTGTGCCCGAGCAGATGCGCCGCCGGCGGCAGCAGGTCGCTGACGAGGCCGGCGGCGAAGCCCATCACGGCCCCCGCGGCGGCCCCGCGCGCCAGCGCGTACCCCACCACGGCGAGCAGCACCAGATCCGGCGCGGCATGCCCCGGCAGCGGCAGCCTGTTGACGACCGTCACCTGGAGGATCATGATCCCCAAAAGCAGCACCACGAACATCGCGTTGCGCCCCATCCCCTCAGGCCCCCTCTCGCCGGCGACGGGGAACCCCCGCCTCTCGCCGACCGGACTCAGAGGTGGAGTCGGCCTCGGAGTCGGAGCCGTCCTCGGAACCGGGCCCGGACTCGGCGTCGGACTCGGGTGAGCGCGGCGTGGATCGTCCCGGTGCCGAGACCTTCGCCTTGCGCGGGGCCGGCGGAAGCACCGTGTCACGCGGGTCGCGCTGAGGCGCCCGCACCACCACCCCGACCACGTCCAGCGAGGTGAGATCCGCGGACGGCCGCGCGTACGCGATGCGGGTCAGCTCACCCGGCGTGGCCTCCACCCGCTCCACCACCCCGATCGGCACCCCCGCCACATACGGTGCGCCGCGCTGGGAACCAAAGCTCACGATGCGATGACCCGGGGTGATCGGCGCGGTCGAGTCGAGCAGCCGGAAGCGGACCAGGCGACCGTTCTCCCCCACGCCGTGCACCACCCCGATCTCGTTGCTGCCCTCCAGCCTGGCCCCGGCCGCCGAGGCGGGGTCACTGAGCAGGACCACCGTCGAGGTGGACGGGCCCACCTGAACCACCCTGCCGACCAAACCATCGGCATTCAAAACGGTCATCTCCGGACGCACTCCGTCGGCGCGCCCCACGTCGAGCTCGACGGCCTCCTCGAACCCGGGAGCGCCGCGCCGAGCGATCACCTGGGTGGTCAGGATCTTGTATCCGCCGGTCCCCGCCACACCGAGCAGCTTGCGAAGCTCCCTGGAGCGCTCCCGGTCGAGGCTCTGCGTCGCCAGATCGTGCCTGAGGCGCTGGTTCTCCGCGTGCAGCCTCTCGATCCGGCTCCGCGCCGAGGGAGCCTCGGCCATCGCCTCGAAGAACTCGCCGACCGGTCGTACGAGTCCCGCCCCCGCGCTCTCCGCGGCGCCGAACAACGTCGTGCCGACCGTCCTGAGCGGGCCGAACGGCGACTCCGTGACCGAACGGTGGTCGATGGTCACGAGCACGAGTGCGGAGGCGAGCAGCAGCCCCAGATTGACCCGTGCTCTGCGGGTGTCCTTCATCAGTGCCGCGGCTCGGGGACCAGAACCTGCTGCAGGGCGTCGAAGTCCTCGACACACTTGCCCGAGCCGAGCGCGACGGAGTCGAGGGCGTTGTCGACGAGGTGAATCGGCATGCCCGTCTCCGCCTTCAGCCGCTCGTCCATGCCCTTGAGAAGCGCACCGCCCCCGGTGAGGGCGATCCCGCGGTCCATCAGGTCTCCGGAAAGCTCGGGCGGGCACTTGTCGAGCGTGGTCTTGACCGCGTCGACGATCACGTTCAGCGGCTCCTCGATGGCCTTGCGGATCTCCGCGGCCGAGACCACGATCGTCTTGGGCAGGCCGCTGACCAGGTCACGGCCCCGGATCTCGGCGTGGCTCTCCTCGGGGAGCGTGCACGCGGAACCGATCGCCATCTTGATCTCCTCGGAGGTGCGCTCACCGAGCATCAGCGAGTACTCCTTCTTCGCGAAGGTGATGATCGCCTGATCGAGCTCGTCGCCGCCCACCCTGATCGACTGGCTGGTGACCACACCGCCCATCGAGATGATCGCCACCTCGGTGGTCCCGCCGCCTATGTCGATCACCATGTTGCCGGTGGGCTCGTGCACGGGAAGCCCGGCGCCGATCGCGGCCGCCATGGGCTCCTCGACGATGTAGACCCTGCGCGCACCCGCCTGGTAACCGGCCTCCTTGACCGCTCGCTGCTCGACACCGGTGATCCCGCTCGGCACGGCGATGATGATGCGCGGCTTGGCGAAGTGGCGGCGCTTGTGCACCCGCTGGATGAAGTAGCGCAGCATGCGCTCGGTGACGTCGAAGTCGGCGATGACGCCGTCCTTGAGCGGGCGGATGGCCACGATGTTGCCGGGAGTGCGGCCTATCATCCGCTTGGCCTCGATACCAACAGCCACGATCTTCCCCGTCGCGGTGTTGATCGCTACGACGGACGGCTCGTTGAGCACGATCCCGCGGCCCCGCACATACACGAGGGTGTTCGCGGTGCCGAGGTCGACCGCCATGTCACGGCCCAGAAAAGCAAGATTGCTGCCCATGAGGAAGGCCGGCCTCCTTCCGTCAGGTCGTCGGCGAAAACTACGGAACGCACTCGAATCGTAACGTGACGTACCCACCGTTGAGCGCAATGAGGCGGCCTGCCGCAGCAAAATCTTGGGTTAACCGAACAAGGTGGGCCCCGCCGTCCACAAGGACGGCGGGGCCCGACAATCGCGACGAAAGCGCGCGTTCTAGAAGCGATCCGGGAAGAAGATCTTAATCTCCCTTGCGGCGGACTCAGGAGAGTCGGAGCCGTGGACGACGTTCTCGCCGATCTCCAGGGCGTGGTCGCCGCGGATGGTGCCGGGTGCGGACTTGACGGGGTCGGTGAGGCCCGCGAGACCACGGAAGGCCTCGATGGCCCGCGGCCCCTCAAGCACCAGCGCGACCAGCGGGCCGGAGGTGATGAACTCCACCAGCTCGCCGAAGAACGGCCGCTCGGAGTGCTCTGCGTAGTGCACCTTGGCGGTCTCGACGTCCAGGGTGCGCAGCTCCAGCGCCACGACCTTCAGCCCCTTGCGCTCGACACGGGCGATCACATCGCCGATGAGACCACGCGCCACACCATCGGGCTTGATCAGGACAAGGGTGCGCTCGGACACTGGAGTTCTCCTTTGAACATGTATGGGTCGCGGACTGCGGTAATCGCGCGAAGTTTACCGTCCTTCGCGCGATTACCCGTGGTCGGCGAGGTCACTGGAGGGCCGGCCCACTTCCCGGGCCGTCCTCGGGCGAAGGCGCGGGCGGGGGCACCACCACGGGCGGCGCGACGACCTTCTCCGGCTCGGCCTCCGTCTCCGGCTCGGGATCACGCTCGGGAACACGGTCGGGCTCGTGCCGGGGCCTGGGCCTGCCGCCCTTGCCCACCCCCTGCCCTCCCCCGGTGGCGGCCGCGGACCCGCTCTTGGATCCGGTCGCGGCCATAGGTCCCGCCTCGGGATTCGGGCGGCCCTGCGGCCTCGGTGCGGCCTCGGAAGTCGAGGACGGGTTCGAGTAAGCGGTTCGACTCGGGCACCTTTCGACGAAAGTGCG
>NZ_JBEYID010000038.1:0-46239 GCF_040635605.1 Streptosporangium sp. NPDC006930
CGGTGAGGTCTCCACGCGCCATGACCATGGCCTACCAGGGCGGCAAACCACCGCGCAGGCGAATCCCACTGATCTCAACCCCGTACAGGCCCTAGTGGACGGAGCAGATCGCGGATCCGATCACCGCCGTCACCGCGTCCGGATGCGACACCAGGGTCAGGTGAGAGCCGCCGGGAAACTCGGTGACCTTCGAGTGTGCCCGGTGGGCCATGAACCGTTCCGAGGACGGGGTGATGATCCGGTCGCCGGTGCTGATGAAGTACCAGGAGGGGATCGTCTTCCAGGCCGCGGCCTGCGACGGTGTCGTGAACGCGCTGGTCGAGGCGGGCCGCTGAGAGGCCCACAGGCGCAGGGCCGTGTCCCGGGGCAGGTCCGAGGCGAACGAGCGGACAAAGGTGTCCCGCCTGAGATACAGGTCCTTCGCTCCCTGGGGCGCCGCAGGGTAGGACACCGTCTCGTAGAGAGAGGCGGGATCTCCGGACAGGGCGGAGTCGTGGCCGCTGAGATCGCCGGTGCTCTCCCCGATGTCGGGCGCCGCCGCGTCGACGTACACCAGGGCCCTGACGTTCGGAACGTCCGCGGCGGCGTTCGTGATCACCGAGCCTCCGTAGGAGTGTCCGACGAGCACGATCGGGCCGGAAATCGTTCTCAGGAAGCCGGCGACGGACGCGGCGTCGCCGGTGAGGCCGCGCAGCGGGTTGGCGATGGCCCGCACGGTGTAGCCCACTCGTTGCAGGGAGCTCACCTCGCCGCTCCAACTGGAGGCGTCGGCCCAGGCGCCGTGCACCAGGACGACCGTGGGCTTGGCGTGGCCCGGCGATCGGCGGCAGGGGGGCAACGGCTCACCCATGAGCGCCGACGGCGCGCGTACCGTCGTGGCCGCCCGGTCGCCGGTCGCCGGTGACGTCGTGATGGCTGCCGCGATTACGGCGAACGCCACCACAGGGGCGATCCCACCGAGCCGTAGGCGGACGCGGGCGGGTCTCATTGCTCTCTCCCTGATGCGAGGAATGACCTCCGGGTTCCGGTGAACGGTGACTCCGCCATCGGGCGGCGAGTGCTCGCCGCCCGGCTCTGGGTGACCGCCTTCGTGAGCGTCGGCGCCGCCCTCGGTCAAGGTCCTTGGGTCTGATACCTCGCGAAACAGAAGAGTTAACTCGAGTTACGTTAAAAGATCAGGGGTCGGTGCCGGTTCGGTGGCCTCCGATCCAAGGGCGGGAGCTCGCGGCCGAACGGCCCGGCACGAGGCCGCGCGGCCGGAGCAGCGTCACTCAGCGCGGTGGGATCCTGCCGAGGCCGGCGACGACCTCGAAGGCGTGCTCGGGGTACGGATCGCCGTCGGCGGGGCGCCAGTCCGCGGCCAGGACGAGTCCGGGGTCGAGGAGTTCGAACCCCTCGAACAGTTCGCCGACCTCGTGCATGGTGCGAAGCTGTACCGGGTTGCGGGTCTGCCCGTACACCGCGAGCCCGGCGGACGCCTCGTCCTCCGGCATCGTGTCGGAGCAGGCATGGGTCAGCCCCAGGTAGCTGCCCGGCGCGAGGGCGTCACGCAGTTGTGCCATGAGGTCGTGCGCGGCGTCTCCGACGACGAAGTGCCACACCGCGACCGTGAACACGCCGATCGGCCTGGTGAAGTCGAGCGTGGCCCGCACCCGGGGGTGGTCGAGGATCTCCTGCGGCCGGCGCAGGTCGCCGTGGATCGTCACCACGCCGGAGTGGTCCACCGTCGACTGGTTGTGCGTGACGACGGTCAGGTCGTTGTCGACGTACACGACGCGGGCGTCCGGATGGATCCCGCGCACGACCTGGTGGAGATTCGGGGGAGTGGGCAGGCCGCAGCCGATGTCCAGGAACTGATCGACGCCGGCTTCCGCCATCGCCCTGGCGGATCGCAGCAGGAAGCCGCGGTTGGCCCGGCAGGCGTCGGGGACCGTCGGGAAATGAGCCACCAGCATCCTGACGGCCTCCCGGTCCGCCGCGAAGTTCTCCTCGCCGCCGAGCATGACATCGTACATACGGGCCGCGCTCGCCTGCGACGCGTCACTGGGATGGGTCACCTGATGCCTTTCCAAAGGGGGGACGGTCGTCCGTTACGTGAATGCGGTCACAGATCCTCATGAGGAGCGCCGTCGTGTCGCCACGGTCGCGGGCCGCGAGCGAGAGCCGGTCGAAGGTGACGGCGTGCTCCTCCCGGAGGGACCGTTCGGCGACCTCGTCCCGCTGGCCGTGCATGGCGATCATCTGGGGCCGGCCGTGACCACTGCGAAAGATGGTGAAAGGCCCGTACCCGGGTATGAACCGCGAGCCCATCGGATTCACCTGGATGCTGATGCCCTTCATCTGGGCGGAGGCGGTCAGCGCGATGAGCTGGCGGATGTGCGCGTCGATCCCCGCGATCGGCCGCCACAGCACGGGCTCTTCGATCACGGCCCACAGCACGGGCCGGTCGTCGCCCGCGAGCACCTTCTGGCGGCGCAGCAGCTGTTCCACGTTCCTCTCGACGTGCGGGGCCGGGGCCGGGTATCGGCTCATCCGGTAGACCGCCGCCGCGTATTCCGGGGTCTGCAGGAGCGGTGGGATGACGAACGGCTGGTAGGTGCGGATGAGGTCCGCGGTCTGTTCCAGGCGCATCACCACCGCCGTGTCCAGCGGGAGTTCCTTGCTGTCCCACCAGCCGGGTTGACGCTCGCCGAACGCCACCGACAGCAGCATCTCCTGCTGGTACGGGTCGACGACCCCGTACAGGGTGAACAGATCACGTAGGTCGGCGCGGCGGAAGCCTCGCTGCCCGGTCTCCATCCGGCTGATCTTCGACTCGCTGGCGCGGATGGCCTTGCCGGCTTCGGCGGCGGTCAGGTTGCACTGGAGCCGTAGCTGCCGGAGCCGGGCGCCGACGATCTGGCGGGCTATGTCGCCTGCGTCTGTGTGAGCGTTCACATCACCTCCGAGCGTCTCCGCCTGCCGGACCTGGACCGTCAGTGGAAACCGATGTCTTTTCCGTAACCTGCCATGTTTCTTGACTTGCCATGGCAAGATCGTCCAGAAGGCGAAATTGAGGCTATTGCTTATTTTCTCTCACTGCCTATGGATTTCAGGTAGTGTTCCATGAAATTTCAAGATCACAAAACTTGCGGAAGGCACGTCCGGTCAAGGACCACTCCGCCGGACGGTCCCCGTTCCTGAGCACGTCCGCGACTGCCAGGCCCGCCGACGGCGTCCCCGCCCCCGTCTGGGCCGTCCACCCGCCCGGAAGACGACGTTCGGCCGCGGGCGAGACCGGCGCGCGGGACGGAAGTCCCTGCCGGATGGGCCGTTCGGCCGCTGTGCGAACACCGCTGTGGCGATGGGATGGAGACACCCCCCGAGGAGGTCGACATGGTTGCGTATGTGGTGGCGGGTACGGACTCGGCCCTCACCGACAGGGCTCTCGCCGACAGAGCCGTTGGCGCAGACAGAGCCGTCGGCGAGGCGTGGCGCGGCCTGAGGATCGTCCGCGTGTGCGAGCCGCGGACCCGCGACATCCCGCCGCCCGGGTCTCGCCGGGGCGACTGAGGAGGGGGCCGTCGTGCCGTTCTCATCGTTCGCCTCTTTCGACGTCTCCGCCCGGGAGGCGCCGTCACACCCGGACGGGTGGTCGCCGGCGAGGAGGGAGATCGTCGTCGGGTTCGACGGATCGCCGCAGAGCCGCGCCGCCGTCGAGTGGGCGGCGCGCGAGTGCCGGACACGGTGGATGGAGCTGACCGTCTGCCACGTCTGGGACGGCCCTCACGCCGAACGCGAGGCCGCCATCACCGGACAGCGCCGCACGCTCGCGGGCAGCATCCTGACCGACGGCGTGGAGCTGGCCGAACGGCTGCTGCCAGGCCGAAGGGTGCGGTCGATCCTGGCGCGCGGCGCCGCCGGACCGGAACTGGTCTCACTCAGCCGGACGGCGCGGATGCTCGTGGTCGGACGCCGGGGACTCGGCGGGGTCTCCGGTGTGCTGCTCGGCTCGGTGAGCGCCCATGTCGCCGCGTACGCGCCCTGTCCCGTGCTCGCCGTCCAGCGGCCAGACGTGACACCGCGGCCGGGTTCGGGGCAGGGGCCCGTCGTGGTGGGGGTGGACGGATCCGCCTGCTCGCTCGCGGCCCTGGGGTTCGCCCTCTCCCACGGCCGGGCCCACAGGCTGCCGGTGCACGTGATCCACGCGTGCGCGGACACCCCCCACCGGATGGGGAGATTCGCGCGATCAGAGGCCGGAGAGGACGTTCGGCGATGGGTGGAGGAGGTGACGAACTCGTTGGAAGACGACCGCCGCGGCATGATCGTCACGGCCACCGTCTCCGGTGAACCGCCGCTCGCGGCACTGCTGTCGCACGGCCATCGGGCGTCACTGCTGGTCGTCGGCTCTCGCGGGCTGGGGCCCCTCAGAGCGCGGCTCCTCGGCTCGGTGAGCCGAGGACTGCTGCATCACGCGTCGTGGCCGGTGGCCGTGGTGAGATCCCGCGGCCCGCACGGCCGTAGCCGAGAACTCTCCTTCCGGGGAGTTTGAGCCTCTCCCGCCTCTCCTGGTCGGCGACCTCCGCCACGGGACCTGGAGCCCGGCCAGATCGCGCGGGCTTGCGCGTCACCGCCTCCTCGCCGCCCTGGCACGCGCACGCACGATGGAGCGCACCGTCAGCAGGGCGGCGACGAGGACGATCTGACCACCGAGGATGATGCGGTTGACGTCCACCGCGGGTTGCCAGCGGACCTCGGAGTCCTTGACGACGAACACCCCGGCGGCGGTGACGTCGAAGCCGAACCCGCCCCCCGACCCTTCCGCGGCCTGCTCGCCCCCCTCCTTCCCGCCGCCCCCACCACCGCCACCGATCACCCTGGCCACGGGAATGATCGTCACACCGTCCCGGACGATGGGCTCGCCGAAGACCCGCCTGATCGAGACGGTGTCCTTCGCCTGGTCGAGAATTTCCGTGATTTTCACGGTGCTTTTTCCTTTCGACGGCCGGTGTCCCCTCCATGATCGTGCGGAACACGGTGCCGAGGAAAGAGGCGAAGGTCCGTCCCCGAGGGGAAGCCGCTCCCTGGACAGGACAAAAGCCCTTGTCCTCGGAGAGGACAAAAGACCCTGTCCTCGCGCACCGGAGTCGGGACCTGTGGCCCTGGGACCGGGCCGCCCGGCGCGGCTCTGATGGGAGGGAAGGGAGAACAGCCATGTCCGCTCTGATCATCGCCGGAACCGACGGCTCCATCGGCGCGACCGCCGCGGTCGAATGGGCCGCCGACGACGCCGCCCGTACGGGCCTGCCGCTGCGCATCGTCACCGCCGTGCACCGCTGGCCGAACGACATCTCCAGATTCGCCGTCCTCGAAGGGGAGGAGGACGCGATGACCCGGGGCGCACGCAAGGTGCTGGACGAGGCCGAGGCGACGGCACGCACCCGGCAGCCCACCGCGCAGGTGAGCACCACGTTGGTCGAGGGCCCGCCCTCGCTGGTCCTGCGCGATCTGGCACGGGACGCGGCGGAGATCGTCGTCGGAAGCCGTGGTCTCGGCGGCTTCGCCGGAGCCGTCATCGGTTCGGTCAGCATGCACGTCGCCGGGCACGCGCACTGCCCGGTCGTCGTGGTCCAACCCGGTCAGGTGCCGGCGTACGGCGAGATCACGGTCGGTGTCGACGACTCCGACGCCTGCGAGCCCGCCCTCGCCTACGCCTTCGAACAGGCCAGGCATCGCGAATGCACGCTGCGCGCCCTGTACGCCTGGCAACTGCCCGTGCACGCCTTCGCCCCGGAGATCGCCTACGACATGGACGAGGTCCGCATCGCCCAGTACGCCGTGATGGCCGACCGGCTCGCCTCCTGGCGGCAGAAGTATCCCGAGGTGAGCCTCATCGAGGAGGTTCGGTGCGCGCATCCGGTCGAGGCGCTCGCCGAGGCTTCCAAAGAGGGGGACCTGCTCATTGTCGGCTCCCACGGTCGTGGCACCCTGGGCTCGTTGCTGCTGGGGTCGGTCGGCCGGGGTGTCCTGCACCACGCGCACTGTGCCGTCGCGGTTGTCCGCTCATGACGATGTTCACGGCCGCCGCCGGCGACCGCGGGTCCGTGCGAGCGCTCGAAGCATCCGCGGGAACGACCTGAGCCCTCCCCGCCGCGAGTGCGGCCAGGAGCCGATCGGGATCCACCTCTCCTGGGAGGTCTCACTTCGGGAGGGCGCGGAGGAGGTCAGGCCCGTGCCGGGCGCTCGCATGGCGCGGCCCTCCGTTTGCCTCGCACGGAGGGGGTAGGGGAGACATCGCCGCAGCTCAGGCGATCCGGGAGGGGAAATGACCAAGTTCGGATATTTCTTGTCGAGCGAGGAACACGGTCCGGCGGAACTCGTACGGCAGGCCAAACTCGCCGAGCGGGCGGGCTTCGAAGGGCTGTGGATTTCCGACCACTTTCATCCATGGCTGGACGTGCAGGGGGAGAGCCCGTTCGTCTGGTCGGTGATCGGGGCGGTGGCCGAGGCGACCTCGCTGCCCATCACCACCGCCGTCACCTGCCCGCTGATCCGCACCCACCCGGCGATCATCGCGCAGGCCGCCGCCACCAGCGCGGCGCTGTCCGGCGGCCGGTTCCAGCTCGGTGTCGGCACCGGTGAGGCGCTCAACGAGCACATCCTCGACTCGCGCTGGCCCCCGGCCTCCGAGCGGCTGGAGATGCTGGAGGAGGCGGTGGAGCTCATGAGGGAGTTGTGGAGCGGGAAGCTGGTGACCCATCGGGGCACCCACTACAGGGTCGACACCGCCCGCCTGTACACCCTTCCCGACGAGCCGCCGCCCGTCTACATGTCCGCCTTCGGGGACAAGGCCGTGCAGCTGGCCGGGCGCATCGCCGACGGCTACATCTGCACCTCCCCGAGTGCCGAGCTGGTGGAGAAGTTCCACAAGGCCGGTGGCGCGGGCAAGCCCTCCCAGGGCGGACTGAAGGTCTGTTACGCCGCCGACGAGGCCACGGGCCGCAGGACCGCGCACCAGATCTGGCCGACCCAGGGCATCAAGGGTGAGGCCTCGCAGCTGCTGCCGCTGCCCCGCCACTTCGAGGATCTCGCCGAGGCGGTCACCGAGGACGAGATCTCCGCCCCCTGCGGCCCCGATCCCGAGGTGCACGTCAAGGCGATCAAGGAGTACGTGGACGCGGGCTTCGACGAGATCTACATCAGCCAGATCGGCAAGGAGCAGGACGCCTTCTTCGACTTCTACGCCAAAGAGGTCCTGCCCCGGCTGCGCTGACATCCATCCGAGGAGGAGAACATGAAAGCTCTCACCTGGCACGGCAGACGCGACGTACGGGTCGAGGAGGTTGCCGACCCGATACTCAAGGAGCCGAACGACGCGATCATCAAGGTGACCACCAGTGCGATCTGCGGATCGGACCTGCACCTGTACGAGGTCCTGGGCCCCTTCATGGGGGAGGGCGACATCCTGGGCCACGAGCCGATGGGCATCGTGGAGGAGGTCGGCTCCGAGGTCACCTCCATCAAGCCGGGAGACAGGGTGGTCATCCCGTTCAACATCTCCTGCGGCCACTGCCACATGTGCGGCCTGAACCTCTTCGCCCAGTGTGAGACCACCCAGGTCCGTGACCAGGGCATGGGCGCGGCCCTGTTCGGCTACACCAGGCTGTACGGCGAGGTCCCCGGGGGGCAGGCCGAGTACCTGCGGGTCCCGCAGGCGCAGTTCGGCCCGATCAAGGTTCCCGAGGGGCCGCCGGACGAGCGGTTCGTCTACCTGTCCGACGTGCTGCCCACCTCCTGGCAGGCGGTGGAGTACGCCGACATCCCCGACGGCGGGAGCGTCACCGTCTTCGGGCTCGGCCCGATCGGGCAGATGACCTGCAGGATCGCCAAACACCTGGGTTATCGGGTCATCGGCGTCGACGGGGTGTCCGAGCGGCTCGCGATGGCGCGCCGGCACGGCGCCGAGGTGCTCGACGCCTCCGCGACCGCCGACATTCCCGGCGCGGTCAGGGAGCTCACCGGAGGGCGCGGCACCGACTCGGTGATCGACGCGGTCGGCATGGAGGCGCACGGCTCCCCGGTCGCCAAGTTCGCCCAGACCGTCACCGGCCTGCTGCCCGACGCGATCGCCGCCCCGCTGATGTCCAGCGCGGGCGTCGACCGGCTGCGCGCGCTCAACCAGGCCGTCGACACGGTACGGCGCGGCGGCACGATCTCCGTCGTCGGCGTCTACGGCGGCATGGCCGACCCGATGCCGATGCTGAGGATGTTCGACAAGGGCGTCACCCTGCGGATGGGCCAGGCCCACGTCAAACGCTGGATCGACGACCTGATGCCGCTGGTGACCGACGACTCCGACCCTCTCGGGGTGATGGACCTGGCCACCCACAGGCTCCCCCTCGACCAGGCGCCGCACGGCTACGAGATCTTCCAGAAGAAGCGGGACGGGGCGATCAAGGTTCTTCTCAATCCCTGACGCACCGGACAGGTCGCGAGAAGCACCACGAAGAACGTCACCGGAAGAACACGAAGGGGAAAAGGAGAAGAATGGACGCGATCGTTCTGCTGAAGGACGACCACAAGACCGTCGAGAAGCTGTTCAAGGAGTTCGAGAGCGCGGGGGAGCGGGCGTACAAGAAGAAGCGGGAGCTCGTCGACCAGATCATCGAGGAGCTCACCGTCCACGCTCACATCGAGGAGCAGATCTTCTATCCGGCCGCCCGTGAGGGTGCTCCCGAGACCTCCGACCACATCCTGGAGAGCGTCGAGGAGCACCACGTGGTGGTCTGGATGCTCTCCGAGCTGGCCGGGCTCGACCCCAAGGACGAGCGGTTCGACGCCAAGGTCACGGTGTTGATCGAGAACGTCCGCCATCACGTCAAGGAAGAGGAAGAGGAGTGGTTCCCGGAGGTGCGGGAGGCGATGGGACGCAAGAGGCTCCAGGAGATCGGTGAGGAGATGGAGAAGGCCAAGGCCGGAGCCCCCAGAGACCCGCTCGCCCTGAGCAGCGCCCGCGCCTGACCCTCTTCACGCGCCCGTACGGCTCCCGTGGAGGCGTGCCCCCTCCGAACTTCGCAGGGGGCACGCCTCCACAAAGACGGGTCCCCAGGAGATACGGCGTCTCGGCGGGCAGGGGTCTTCTCACCGGCTCGGAAACGGCCTTCGGGAGACCGGTCCGGGCGGGAACCCCATGCCACGCACGGGCCCCGACCCCCCGATGGGGGGCCGGGGCCCGCGTGCGCCGGGGTCCGTTCCGGCTCAGGGAAGCTGTTCGGTGACGAGAAACGCGACGCCGCCCCCCTCGTCGACGTCGGCGTCCAGCGACTTGTCGTCGAGCATGTCCACGACCTGCGGGTCGAGGAAGATCCGTGCTCCTTCCGACTCCACCACCCTGTCGGCGGACTCGGGGTGTTCCGCGATCGAGAGCACGAGCGATCCGGTGCCGTCGCTCTGGGATGAGATGCGAACCCCGGTATCGGGGGAGTCTGTCATCTGCGAGCTGAGATCCCGGATTACCTGGGCTGCCGTGTCCGTCAATGTGAGCATTGCTACTCCTTGTCGGTATCGGGACTTGGATTCTTCGCCCTTGCCCGCTCTCATCCGCCCCAACCATCCCCCCGGATTTTCTCGCGACGGCCGCGATCGGCCGATCATGAGGAATGCCGGTCGAGGCGCTCGGCCGTCTTGCGCGCGGCGATCAGGACCGGGTCCCACACCGGGGCGAACGGGGGAGCGTACGACAGGTCGAGCCCCGTCATCTCCTCCACCGTCATCTCGTGCCACAGGGCGACGGCCAGGGCGTCGATGCGCTTGGCCGCGCCCTCCTGGCCGACGATCTGGGCTCCCAGCAGGCGGCCCGTGCCCCGGTCGGCGATTATCTTGATCTTCATCATGCGGGCGCCGGGAAAATATCCGGCGCGCGTGGTGGACTCCACGATCTCGCCGACCGGTTCGAACCCGGCCTCCAGGGCCTCCGCGGTCGTCAGGCCGGTGCGCGCCACCTCGTACTGGCAGATCTTGGAGACCGCGGTGCCCACGACACCGGGGAAGGAGGCGTACCCGCCACCGATGTTGATGCCCGCGACGCGCCCCTGCTTGTTGGCGTGGGTGCCCAGCGCGATCGCGACCGGCTGCCGGGAGACCCGGTGGAAGGTCTCGACGCAGTCACCGGCGGCCCAGACGCCCTCCACCGGGGTCCGCATCCGCCGGTTCGTCCTGATCCCCGAGGTCTCGCCGACCGGGATGCCCGCGGCCTCGGCCAGCGCGCTGTTCGGCCGGGTGCCCAGACCCAGGACGATCAGGTCCGCGGGCAGGGCCCGGCTGCCGGTGCGTGCCGCGCGGACCCGCCCCCCTGACTCCTCGAAGCACTCGATGCGCTCGCCGAGGTGCACCTGAACCCCCAGGTCGCGCAGGGCGTCGGTGATGAGGGCGCCCATGTCCGGGTCGAGCGTGCTCATCGGCTGCTCGCCGCCGTCGACGAGCGAGACCTCCAGCCCGCGCCGTACCATCGCCTCGGCCATCTCCAGGCCGATGTAGCCCGCGCCGACCACCACGGCCCTGCGCGGCCCGCGCTCCAGGGCCTCCAGCAGCGCGATGCCGTCGTCCAGGGTCTGCACCCCGTGCACCCCCCTGGCGCCGGCGCCGGGCAGGTCGGGCCTGGCCGGTACGGCACCGGGTGCGATCACGAGCTGGTCGAAGGGCTCCAGGCCGCGGCCGCCCTCCTCGTCGCGCACGGTCACCACGCGCCGGTCCAGGTCGATCTCGACGACCTCGCTGCGCAGCCGCAGGTCGATGGCGAACTCGTCGCGGAACACCTCGGGACGACGGCTGATCAGCGACTCCACGTCGGCGACCTCCCCGCCCACCAGGTAGGGGATGCCGCAGGCCGAGTAGGAGGCGTGCGAGCCCTTCTCGAAGGCGACGATCCGCAGGTCCTCGGGCCCGCGCCGACGCCTGGCCTGGGAGGCCGCGCTCATCCCCGCGGCGTCGCCGCCGATCACCACCAGTCGTTCCGTCATCGCCTCATCCCTCGTGTGGACCGCCGATGCTACGGCTTCCTCCCCGGAACACGCCCAAACGCGCACGCCGCCACGCCGTGTGCCCCCGGCGAGCCCGCAGACCACCTCGAAGTCGGCCGTCATCGCCATGTCCTCGTGTTCGAGATTGTGGCAGTGCAGCATTTTGACGCGCTCCCCGGCCTGAGGGCCGAGGATTCACTCCGTGCCGCCGTTCAGCGGCAGGGCGGCGGCGACGCTCCCGCACTGTGAGCACAGTTTGGAGGACATGCCGCGGACCTCCGCCGTCCCCGCCAGGTCCAGGCGGTCATCCACCCAGGCGGGTCCGGCTGGGCGGGCGGGGAAATCATGGACACCTCCGTCGGATTGATGGTGTCCAGGCTGTCGGCCACGGGCTCGGGCGTCGTCACCCCGAGGGCGGGGCCTGGCCGTACTCCCGGTGACGTAGGAGGGCGCGACCGCGCCCCGGGGTGTACGGCCAAGGGAGTATGCGGGGCCGCCGCGCCGGAGGCGGGAAGGGTGCGCCGGCCGGGAGGCGTCGGATCCGTTCACGGCGCGTCATCCCTGCGAACGGATGCCGCCTTTCTGGTAAGTGATGCAAATATTTGCGAAGAATGTCATGCAGTTTCATGTGTGGCGCGGATCGACGCCGAGGCTTTGTCGAGGGCGAGCCGTCGGTCGGTCCCGAATCGGCGGTCCGGTGCCTCCGTCGCTCTCCGGCGGAGGTCTGGGCCCATATCGGCCTGACCGTTCCGTGTCACCGATTCCTTCGCGCCGCCGTCGATCCCGCGGATGGGGAGGGGGTCTCTCTAGGGGGTGAAGAAGTTACGGGGGGATGACGGGCCGATCACTGTCACTTTTTTGCATCTGAATAGGCGGACTCTTGCTGCACCCTGCACGCCTCTATATGTTTCTCGTAACCGACCCGCCAAGGAGTGCCTCGGATGAAATCCCCCAAGCTCGCGATGCTGCTCGCCGCGGCCATCGCGCTCACCGCCGCCGGGTGCGGCAACGACGACAGCGGATCCCCGGCCGCGGACACCACGCCGGGTGCCGCCGGGGCCGAGGCTCCGGTCACGATTTCCGTCGGCTGTCAGCCGCCGAAGAGCAACCCGCTGGAGCGGACCGCCTGGGACGAGGACGTGGCGGCGTTCAAGAAGTTGCACCCGAACATCACCATCGAGAGCAAGGACGCCTTCCCCTGCATCAATCCTGACACCTTCCAGGCGAAGCTGGCAGGTGGGTCGATGGAGGACGTCTTCTACGTCTACTACACCGATGTCAAGAAGATCATCAGTGCGGGCCAGGCCGCCGACATCACCCCGTACGCCGGCGGCGTCACCAAGTTGAACGACCTGCGCCCCGACGTCCTCGGCATCTTCAAGGAGGGCGAGAAGCTCTACGGCCTGCCCAGGAACAACTACTCGATGGGCCTGGTCTACAACCGCAAACTCTTCACCCAGGCCGGCCTCGACCCCGACGCGCCGCCCAAGACCTGGGCCGAGGTGCGCGACGCCGCCAAGAAGATCAGCGACCTCGGCCCCGGATACGTCGGTTTCGGTGAGTACAGCGCCGGCAACACCGGCGGCTGGCACTTCGCGGCCTCCCTCTACGGGCGCGGTGGCGAGATGGTCACCCCCGACGGCAGGGCCGCGGCCTTCAACAGCCCCGAGGGCAAGGCCGTCCTGGAGAACCTCAAGACCATGCGCTGGACCGACAACAGCATGGGCGCCAAGCAGCTCCTGCAGTGGGAGGACCTGATGCGGATGATGGGCGGCGGCAAGCTCGGCATGATGATCGGCGCCCCCGACGTCGTCCAGGCGGTCAACAACGACTTCAAGGGCAAGTTCGAGGACTACGGGGTCACCGCGCTGCCCGAGGCCAAGGCCTCGCTCAACGGCGGCGACGGCTACATGATCCACCCCAAGGCCACCCCCGAGAAGATCAAGGCAGCCCTGCTGTGGCTGGAGTTCCACGAGCTCACCCCCGGCCAGGGCCAGTTCGACTACGCGCGCAGCAAGCAGCAGGGCCGCCCCGTCGGCCTGCCGATCCCCGACCTGTACGGCGACACCGCGCCAGGCAAGGAGATCACCGAGCTGCGCAAGGCGAACGCCACCGTGCCCGTGGAGAACTTCACCCCCTTCGTGGACGGTTCCGCGGCCATCCAGAACAAGCTTGAGCCGCCGAAGTCCCAGGAGCTCTACGCGATCCTCGACGTGCCCATGTCGGCGGTGCTGACCAGGCAGGACGCCGACATCGACAAGCTGTTGGCCGACGCCGAGGCCAAGGCGAACAAGGTGCTGGCGAAGTCGAGCTGACCCGCTGATGCCCGGGGTGCCGGCCCGTGGGCCGGCACCCCGGCACTCATGTCGATATCGGGAGTCAACCGATGACCACAATGACCGTGAAAGGTCCACGAAGGCGAAAGCCGGGAGCGTTCCGGCAAGGACTGCGGCGCAATCTGACCGCCTACGGGTTCCTGTGCGCGGCGCTGATCTGTTTCGCCTTCTTCTCCTGGTACCCCATGGTGAGGGAGGTCCTGCTCAGCTTCCAGCAGACGAACTTCGTCGACGAGCCCACCTGGGTCGGCCTGGAGAACTTCCGTACCGTGACGGAGGACTCGGCGTTCGCCCAGGCGTGGCTCAACACCCTTGCCTTCACCGGCCTGGCGCTCGTGTTCGGCTACCTCGTCCCGTTCGTGGCGGCGATCGTGTTGAACGAGCTGCGTCACGCGCAGGCCTACCTGAGGTTCGTCGTCTACCTGCCGGTGATGCTGCCGCCCGCCGTCGGGGTGCTGCTGTTCAAGTGGTTCTACGACCCGGGAGCGGGCCTGTTCAACCAGATCCTGGACCTGGCACGCCTGCCGGCCCTGAGCTGGCTCGACTCCACCGACACCGCGCTCATCTCCCTCGTCATCGTCTCCACCTGGATGAACCTGGGAACCGGCACGCTGATCTACCTCGCCGCGCTGCAGAGCATCCCCGGCGAGCTGTACGAGGCCGCGGAGCTGGACGGCGCGGGGCTCATTCGGCGGGTCTGGCACGTGACGATCCCGCAGACCAGGCTCATCCTGCTGGTGATGCTGCTGCTGCAGATCGTGGCGACCATGCAGGTCTTCATCGAGCCGTACCTGCTCACCGGCGGCGGCCCGGAGAACGCGACGCTCACCGTCGCCTACCTCATGTACCAGTACGCCTTCAACTTCGGTGACTTCGGCGCCGGAGGCGCGCTCGGGCTGATGCTCATGGTCGTGCTGATGGTGTTCTCCGCCTTCTACCTGCGCCTGTCGCGGGACAACCAGAGCTAAGGAGGCAGCGCCGATGTCGAACCTCACCGTTCAACCCAGTCGCCCGGCTCCGGTCCGGTCACCGGACCCTCACGGGGGAAAGAGGGCCGGGCGGCGCAGGCCCAGGGCAGCGGCGAGGGAGGTGCGCAGCCTGGTCTCCCCGCACACCCTCACCACCCCGCACGGGCGGCTGATCTACCGCCTCGTGCTGACCGCGGTGGTGCTCGTGTTCACCGCCGTGTTCGTCTTCCCGCTCTACTGGATGGTCACCGGCGCGCTCAAGACCCCGGAGGAGCTCGCCCAGATCCCGCCGAGCTTCTTCCCGACCTCCTTCGACTTCGGGGTGTACGCCGAGGCGTGGGACCAGCTGGACCTGGGAGTGTTCCTCACCAACACCGTCGTCTACGCCGGCGGCGCCTGGCTGTTCACGCTCGCCGTCGACGTCTCGGCCGCCTACGCGCTGTCGAAGCTGCGGCCGGTGCTGGGCAACGTGGTCCTGGGCATGATGCTCGCCACGCTCATGATCCCGCCGATGGTCATCCTGCTGCCCGCCTATCTGACGGTGAAGGACATGCCGATCTTCGGCTGGGACCTGCTGAACACCCCCTGGGTGATCTGGCTTCCCGCCGCGGCCAACGGGTTCTTCATCTTCCTGCTCAAGCGCTTCTTCGACTCGATTCCCAGGGAACTGCTGGAGGCCGCCCAGATCGACGGCGCCTCTCCGGTGCGCATCCTGTGGTCGATCGTGCTCCCCGTCTCCCGGCCGATCCTCGGGGTGGTGTCCATCCTCTCGGTGGTCAACGTCTGGAAGGACTTCGTCTGGCCTCTGCTGGTGCTGCCGGACGGGGAGAAGATGACGATCAGCGTGGGCATCGCCTCACTCTCGGCGCAGATGCCGCAGAACGTGCTGATCGCCTCGCTGGTGATCGCGAGCATCCCGACGATGATCGTCTTTTTCGTCTTCCAGCGCAGCATCATGGCCGGCCTCACCGCCGGCAGCCTCAAGGGCTGACCTCGTCACCCACCTACGACTTACTAAGGAGTTGTTCCAGCATGTCCGAAACGTGGTGGCGGGGAGCCGCGATCTACCAGGTCTATCTCCGGAGCTTCGCCGACGGCAACGGCGACGGCATCGGCGACCTCGCGGGACTGCGCGCGCGCCTGCCGTACCTCTCCGACCTGGGCGTCGGCGCGATCTGGCTCAACCCCTGGTACCCGTCGCCGATGGCCGACGGTGGGTACGACGTGGCCGACTACCGTGACATCGAGCCGTCGTTCGGCACGCTCGCCGAGGCGGAGGAGTTCATCGCCGAAGCGCATGCCCTGGGGATCAAGACGATCACCGACATCGTCCCCAACCACGGATCCGACCGGCAGCGGTGGTTCCTGCGGGCGCTGCAGGCCGGGCCGGGCTCACCCGAGCGCGAACGCTTCCACTTCCGCCGGGGACGGGGCGAGAGCGGCGAGTCACCGCCCAACGACTGGCAGTCGATCTTCGGTGGCCCCGCGTGGACCCGGATCGCCGACGGCGAGTGGTACCTGCACCTGTTCGCGCCGGAACAACCCGACTTCAACTGGGACAACCCAGAAGTCGTCGAGGAGTTCCACGACGTGCTGCGGTTCTGGTTCGACCGGGGCGTGGACGGCATCAGGATCGACTCGGCCGCCCTGCTGGTCAAGGACATGGACAGCCTGGGCGGAGAGGAGGCCTACACCGACCTCGACGGCGTCCACGAGATCTACCGCGGCTGGCGCCGGGTGGCCGAGGAGTACGACGACCGGATCCTGATCGGCGAGGTGTGGCTGCCCGACCAGGAGCGGTTCGCCCAGTATCTGCGCCCGGACGAGATGCACACCGCGTTCAACTTCGACTTCCTGGCGTGCGCCTGGGACGCGGCCGCGCTGCGCGGGTCGATCGACCTCACCCTGGCCACGCACGTCCCGCTGGGAGCACCCCCCACCTGGGTGCTGTCCAACCACGACGTGACCCGCCCGGTGACCAGGTACGGCAGGGCCGACACCTCCTTCAGCCACGCCGACCGCAAGCACGGCATGCCCGCCGACCCGGTGCTGGGTGAGCGCAGGGCCCGGGCGGCGGCGCTGCTGGCGATGGCGCTCCCCGGCGGGCTCTACGTCTACCAGGGTGAGGAGCTGGGACTGCCGGAGGTCGAGGACATCCCCGACGGGCTGCGCCAGGACCCGATCTGGGTGCGTTCGGGCCGCAGCGACCCGGGTCGCGACGGCTGCCGGGTGCCGCTGCCGTGGTCGGGTGACGAGCCGCCGTTCGGGTTCGGTGCCGGGCCTGCGTGGCTGCCGCAGCCGCTGGAGTGGAAGGCGCTGACGGCCGAGGCCCAGGCCGCCAACCCCACCTCCATGTTCACCCTCTACCGCGCCGGGCTGCACCTGCGCCGCGAGTTGCTCGGCGACGGCACGCTGACGTGGCTGGAGGCGCAGGAGGGGGTGCTGGCCTTCCGCCGGGAGTCGGGATTGGTCTGCGTGGTCAACCTCGGCGCGGAGCCGGTGGCCCTGCCCGCCCACGAGTCGGTCCTGCTCGCCAGCGGCCCGCTGGAGGAGAACCTCCTTCCTTCCGACACCGCCGTCTGGCTCCGAACGGCCTGACCTTTCGCTCCGGTCGGTCGCCGCCGGGATCCCCGTCTTCCGCTCAGAGGGGGATCTCGGCGAGGTCGAACGCCTTGGTGCCGTGTTCACCGTCCCAGATCATCAGATTGCCGTACGTGCGCGCCGTGGACACCGGCACCTCGGTGAGCTCCTCCACCTCCTGGAGAAGGCGCCGGAAGCGGAAGACGGCGGTGGGACCGAGCCTGTTCACGACGCCGGTCATCAGCCTCGTGAGGTTGAACCTGAACAGCGCCGAACAGGGCAGCACCCGATGGTTGTCGCGTAGGCGGGAGAAAACCTCCCTGTGCGCCGGATAGCGCTCCGAGTAGGTGTCGCACACCTGCTGGGAGAAATAACCGCGGTAGTGAACCCCTCGACGGTCGAAGCCGAGCCTTTCGTCGGAGACGGTGAACTCCCCGGTGCCGTAGGTGCTCGCCAGGAGCAGGTCCGCGCGGGGTTCGAGGAAGACGCTCTCGTGGTAGGCGGCCTTCTCCTCCAGGCGACGCAGGAGAGCCCCGCCGGGGCCGAAGGTGCCCCGATCCCCGCGCATGTCGAAGATCCACGGGGGAGGGGCGAGCACGTCCGCCTTGGTGAGGACGAAGGTGAGCTTGCTCATGATGAGCCGTCGCGTCTCGATCGCGACGGTGTCGAGCAGCCTGCGCAGGCACTGCTCGTCATAGGCGGTGGATGGGCTGTCGGCGTGGCAGGCCCAGATGGCGATATCGCAGTGGATCAGTCTCTCCAGATACATGGCCAGGTGAGTCTCGTCGGCGGCGTCGGACTCCCCGATGCCTGGCATGTCCCAGAAGGTGAGCATGTGACCTGAGGTGCCGGGCACCGAGACCGGTTCCGGTCTTCGGGTGACCGGCCGGACGTGGCCGACGGCGAGATCGGTGCCGAAAAGGCTGTTCAGGAGGGATGACTTACCTACTCCTGTTTGCCCCATTATCGCCACACTTAGTGGTTTATCTAATCCTGCGCTTCTCTCGCGCCGGATATTCTCTCTGGCCTTTTTCATCTGGTCGTCGCCCAGCGGGCCGATGGAAAAGTCCTCGATCTTGGCCATGAGGGCGTCTCCTGTGACATCGTTGTCGAGCGCTTCGAGCTGTTTTCCGCGCTCATCTCCACGATGCGGCGAACAACCTTGCGATGACCTTGCAGCCGGAGCCGTCGCCGGAAAAACACGAATCGATCCTTTTGGGCGGTGGATGTGGCGAGCTTCGAGATCAGGCTGTTCGGCACCGTGGACATCGTGATCGACGGAGTACCACAGGAGATCAACCCGCAGCTGGCGAAGACGCTGGCCATGCTCGTCTCCGCCCGCGGCCCGATCTCCCCGGCAGCCCTGGCCTCCGGGCTGTCCGAACCGGCCTCGGACAGGCACGTGGAGGTGGCGCCGCCGGTCTCGCGGCTGCGCGCACTGCTGCGCGGCAGTGGGCTGGACATCCCCGGGGCCAGACGCTCACACGTCTACGAGCTGGTCGAGGACGCGCCCGGCCGCCTCGCCGCCACCGTCGACACGCGGCGCTTCGAGGCGTACCTGCGCGACGGACGGACGCTGCTGGAACAGGGCGACCTCGCCGCGTCCCTGCGAACGCTGAGAGAGGCGCTCGGACAGTGGTCCGGCGACCCGTTCGCGTCGCTGGCGGGCGCGTGGATCCCGCCCAGGGCCTGCGAAAGCTACCACGCCAGGCTGCGGGAGCGCCGCCGTGAGCTGATCAGGCTCGTCGCCCGCGTCGCCATCCGGCTCGACCTGCTGGGCGACGCGGAATTCCTCACCGGCGAGGTCGTCGCCGACGGGCAGCAGGACAGCGGCCCGCTGTGGCTGTTGCGCTTCCTCATCGCGCTGCGCGACGAGGGGGCGGTCGTCGCGAGGCAGATGATCGAACGGCGCCGCGCGATCTCCCCCGGGGACGACGCGGTGAGCCGGGCGCAGGACCTGCTGGCCCTGCGCGGTCACGGTCTCGGCCGTCCGCCGTCGCCCCCCGCCGCCCGCGCCTACGGTCACGGCGCCCCGCGGGTCCTGATCGGCCGCAGGGACGAGATCCTGCGGCTGTCCACCCTGGCCGGGCGGCTCGGACGCGGCGAGCCGGTGGCCCTGGCCGTCTGCGGCGTGCCCGGAGTCGGCAAGACCAGGCTCGTGGAGGAGCTGACCGTGCTGCTGCCCCCTAAGGTGCGCATGGTGACCGTCCCGTGCCAGGAACTCGGCGACCTCCAGCCGTGGCGGGTACTGGTCGGGACCCTGTGGGAGGATCTGCGGCGCGACCTGGCCGGCCCGGCCGTCCCGATCGGCCCCGAGGAGCGCGAGACGCTGGAGGGACTGATGTCGGCGGGCCTGTTCGTCTCGCTCGGCGGACCCGGCCACGAACGCGACCCGCGACGACTGGTCGACCTGCTGGTCGCCCTGTTGCGCCTGACCTGCGGCGCGGGCCTGCTCGTCGTCTTCGACGACGCCCACCTGCTCCGTTCCGACGCCGAGGACCTGCTGCACAAGGTGCGAGAGGCCCTCGGAAAGCTCGGAGAGGCTCCCGTCGGCTTCGTGCTCACCGACCGTTCAGAGCCCTCGCGCTGGCGAGGGCGGATGGACGTGCTGACGCTGTCACGGCTGGGGATCGAGGAGGTGGCGGAGTGGCTGGGCGCCACCCGGGGCCGCGAGCCGACACGCGCGGAGACCGGCAGGGCGATGGACGGCACCGGAGGGCTGCCACTGGACCTGTGCCGGATCACCGAGGCCGGTGACCTGCCCCGCGACCTCCCCGGGCACGACACCGCCTCCAGCCCGATGTTCCGCTGGTTCGCCGCGGCGGCCGTCACCGCCCTGGGCAGGGAGATCGACCCCGATCTCGTCGCGGACATGCTGGAGATCGACACCGATGAGGCGAACCGCAGGCGCGCGGTGGCCGTGACGGCCGGAACGCTCATCGACCGCCAAGGGCTGCGCTTCGGCCACGACACGATCAGGGAGAGCCTGCTGCGGGAGCTGAAGCACCACCCGGCACTCGCGATGGAACTGCACCGGCGGGCGTTCGAGATCCTGGACGAGCGACTGGCGCGGATGAGCGGCGACGGCTGGATCGACCCGGCGCTGCCGGTACGCGTCGCAGAACACGCCCGCTCCTCGGGGAGCGGGCTGTCTGAGGAACGCGTCGCCGCGGCCTGCCTCGGCGCCGCGCGGGCACAGCAACGCGGCTTCGCCACCGAGGGTGCGATCACCTGGGCACTGGCCGGGCTGGGAATGCGGTGCGACGCCGAGACCCGGGTCGGCCTGCTGATCACGCTGGGGGACGCGCGCACCGACGCCGGTGACCTGGAGGAGGCCGAACGCCTGTACCTGCGGGCCCATCGCGACGGCGAGAAACTGCCGAGGCTCGCCGCGGTGGCTGCCATCAGGCTGGCGCGCCGCTGGTCGGCCCCAGGACAGGCCGACCGGCAACTGCTGCACGTGCTGGGCAACAGCCTGGAGGCGCTTCGCGACGACACCGGTGAGGAGGCGGTCGCGCTGCGACTGCAGCTGCAGGCGCACCTCGCCCACAAGCTGACGATGGCGGTCAGCGACAGCCTCGACCCCACGTACGCGGGCCTGCGGCCCGGGGTGGAGTTGGCCCGCGCGACGTTGGGCGAGCTGGAGAGGTCGGGGGCCGGGCCGCTCATCCGCTGCGAGGTGCTCAACGAGTGCAGATGGGGCCTGTACGACTTCGCGCCGCCGAAAGAGCTGCTGGGCATCGCCGAACGGCTCGGGGAGGCGAGCATCGAGGCGGCGTCCGCGCACTTTCGCAGCGAGGCCATGGTCGCCCTCACGATCGACCGGCTCCGGCTGGGCCGTCTGAGGGAGGCCGCCGCCACCGTGGCCGGTCACCGCAGGCACGTCGCACGCAACCACCGGGTCTTCGGGGCTTGGCTGCAGAACACTCTGGACACGCTGATGGACGTCTGGCACGGGGAGTTCGGCCGGGCCGAGGAGCGGGTCCTGGCCGAGTGGCGTCGACTGGACGAGGAGAGCGAGGGCGAGACGGCCTTCGCCGACACCCTGCGGCAGACCCTGCTCGCGCAGCACTACTGGCTGCTGCGCGAGCAGGGACGGCTCGGGGAGATCTTCGACTCCGGGCTCGCCAGGCAGGCGGTCGAGTACGAGTACTTCCCGATCTGGCGCGCGGCACTCATCCTGGCGCTCTGCGAGCTCGGCGGGCACGAGGACGCGAAGGACCGGCTGAGGGCGTTCTTCCGCGAGACCTCCGATCTCGGCGCGCTGCCGCCCGAGGGGTGGTCGGTCCCGACGCTCGCCCTGCTGGCCGAGTCGTGCGCGCTTCTCATCGAGGCGGGGCGGGGCGACCCCGAACTGTCGCGGTACGCCGCTCTGGTGCGAAGGCGTTTGTCGGCCCACCGAGGGCAGATCGCGCTCGCCGGGTGGCCCGCGATCCTGCTGGGGCCGGCGGAGCGCTATCTCGGGTTGCTCGCGCTGGCCGAGGGGGACACAGAGGAGGCGCTGCGGTGCTTCGGCGAGGCGTTGCTGCTCGCCGACGCCGCCTCCCCGCTGATCGCACACCTCCACCTCGACCGTGCCAGGGCTCTGCTTGTGCGAGACGGCGAGAATTCCCCGCGGAACGTCTGCGAGAGCGCCTCCGGCTACGCTGCGGGAGGCTCCGTACCAGGCTCATCGGGGGCCTCGGCAGGGGAGGGGGAGAGGGATTCCGGCGGGGAGGCCGCCCATCTGCTCCGCCGCGCGCTGCGCCTGGCCGAACGCCTCGGCATGGCCGGGGTCGCCGCCCGGGCCCTGTCACTTCTTTGAGTGTCTGGCGGGGTGCGCTCTCTTCCCCGCGCTGTGATCAAGGCCGCTGCGATCAGGCTCACCGGTGTCGAGGAGTGCCGGATGGATCAGAATGGATCAGAATGGATCAGATCACGACTCTCCGGCGTCGCGTCGGCCGATGCCGCGCGTCCTGGGCATCCGCCCTCTCGGAGGGCACTTCCCGACTCTTGGAAGGCACCTCCCTCGGGTCATTCTGAATTTTTGATCTACTTTGTAAAGGGCGGGGTTCTGAGCGCTCTCGCGGCCAGTGCGACGAAAAGAGCGAGCAGGGCGGGGATGGCGAGCGCACGAGGCAGGCCGACCAGCTCGGCGGCGCCGCCGATCAGCACGGGTCCGCTGAGAAATCCCACATACCCCAGGCTCGCCACCCTGGCCAGCGCCTTTCCGGCACGGGCCGGGTCGCGCCTGCCGGCCGCGGAGAAGACCTGCGGGACGATGCAGGACAGGCCGGCCCCGAAACAGCCGAAACCGATCACCGCGGCGATCTGGTTCCCGGCGAGCAGGCCGAAGCCGAGCCCGGAGGCAGCCAACGCCCCGCACGCGCGTACCAGGTTCACCGGCCCCAGCAGGGCTGCCAGCCTGTCACCGGCGAGACGGCCCGCGGTCATCATGATCGAGAAGGCGGCGTAGGCGACCGCGGCGAACCCGTCGGAACTGTTGAGACTCTCGCGTAGATAGACCGAGCTCCAGTCGGCCGCCGCCCCTTCGCCGATCATGCAGCAGAAGGCGAGGACACCCAGCAGCAACACCCCACCGCCTCCGCTTCCGCCGCCGGCCGCTGGTCCCGTCCCCGCGGGGGCGGTAGGCACGGTCAGGGACAGCGCCCAGCGGGTGGCCCAGAGCGCGAGCGCGACGATCACGACGGCGGCCGCGGTGAACGTCTGCCCAGGACTGAACGCGGCCTGGGCGAGCAGCCCTCCCGCGGCGGCGCCGAGGAAGCCGCCGATGCTGAACACGGCGTGGAAGGACGACATGATCGGACGGCCCGTGGCCTGCTCGACCTCGACGGCGTTGGCGTTCATCGCCACATCCAGCGTGCCGTGCACCGCGCCGAAGGCGAACAGCGCGAGGGCGAGGCCGGCGAGGTTCGGCATGAAGGCGGGCAGGATCAGCACGAGGGCCTGCGCGAAGGCCATCGGCAGCATCACCTTGACGCTGCCGTAGCGGTCGACCAGGCGGCCGACCACCTGCATGCCGGCGATCGCCCCGGCGGCGATGCCGAGCAGCCCGAGACTGAGCTCGCCCTCGCTCAGCCCCAGCCCCTGTTTGATCGACGGGATGCGCGCCGTCCAGGTGCCGATGGACATGCCCGAGAGCAGGAAGAGCAGGTAGACCGCGACCCGGCCGCGTAGCAGCGCGCTCCGGTCGAAGGTGGTGACGTGCATGGGGGAGAGCTCCAGTCGGACGGTGCGGATCGGAGGAGGACGGGTGGGCCGTTGCGTCTCCGGCAGGTTCGCCGAGTGAGGATTCCGGTTCCGGCCGGTCGCCGGGGTCGGGCGACGTGGGGCGGATGGCATGGCTCGGACAGCGCGGACCAGGAGCGGCGGATCGAGTGGGACAGGTGGGGCGGCGCAGGTGATGCGGATCAGGTCGTGTGGCTCAGACCGTGCGGACGGCGACGCCTGCGGCGATCATGGCGTCGTGCTCGGCGGGGGGCAGCGCGGTGTCGGTGATGACCATGTCGAGGCGGTCCAGCGGGCAGACGGCTCCGAACGCGGTGCGGGTGAACTTGCCGGAGTCGGCTGCCGCGATCACGCGCCGGGCCGAGGCGATCGCGGCCTGCTTGACGGCGACATCGGACAGGTCGTGGGCGGTGAGGCCGTGCTCGGCGGACAGGCCGCAGCAGCCGATGACCGCGGTGTCGAAGCGCAGGGACCGGATGGCACTCTCCGTCAGCGGGCCGGTGAAGCTCAGCTCGCCCGGGCGGACCTCACCCCCGGGGAGCACCAGGCGGATCCGGGAGGCCGAACTGAGCTCGGTGGCCGACTGCAGGCAGAGTGGCAGCACCGTGAGGCGGCGGTCGCGGATCACGCGCGCGATCTCCAGAGAGGTGGTGCCGCTGTCGAGCAGCACGGCCTCCCCGTCGGCGAGCAGGGCCGCGACCTCGGCGGCGATCCGTTTCTTGGCCTCCACCGCCTCGCGCTCGCGCACCCCGAAGGGCGGCTCCTCCCCGCGCAGCAGCAGGCTCACCGCGCCACCCCTCACCCGCCTGACCACGCCTTGCTGGGCGAGCTCGTCGAGGTCGCGGCGGATGGTCATCTCGGAGACGGCGTGCTCGACCGCCAGCTCCGCGACCGAGACGACGTCGCTGGCGCGCAGCGCCGACATGATCGCACGAATGCGATTGTTACTCTCCACGTGTTCATTTGAACATAGGCTGTGTGCGATTGGCAAACGTGCGGGACAATGGCCACCATGCGCGCGAGTCGTCTGCTCTCACTTCTGCTGCTCCTGCAGAGCCGCGGTCGGATGACGGCCACCGAGCTGGCCGAGAAGCTGGAGGTCTCCGTCCGCACGGTCTACCGAGACGTGGAGGCGCTGTCGGCGGCCGGGGTGCCGGTCTACGCCGACCGCGGCCCCGTCGGCGGATACCGCCTGCTGGACGGCTACCGCACCCGCCTCAACGGGCTGACCGCCGCTGAGGCCTCCTCCCTGTTTTTGGCCGGACTGCCGGGCCCCGCCGCCGACCTGGGGTTGGCCGAGGTCGCGGCCAACGCCGAGCTGAAGATGCTCGCCGCGCTTCCTCCCGAGCCGCGCTCGCACGCCTCCCGGATGCGCCGGCGCTTCCACCTGGACGTTCCCGGCTGGTACGGCGACGCCGACTCGGCCCCCTTCCTGGGTGAGGTCGCCGAAGCGGTGTGGGAGCAGCGGCCGCTGCGGATGACCTACCGCCGCTGGGGCCCTCGCGACGTCGAGCGCCTGGCCCACCCGTACGGCCTGGTCCTCAAGGGCGGGGCGTGGTACATGGTGGCGAGCGTCGGTGAGGGAGGACCGCGCACCTACCGGGTGTCGCGGATCCTGAGCGCCGAGTTCGCCCAGGGGCACTTCGAGCGTCCCGCCGACTTCGACCTGCCCGCCTTCTGGCGCGACTACACCGCCGGCTTCCGTGAGCGGATGCACACCGGCGAGGCCGTGGTGCGGATGGCGCCGGGCAGTGAGAGGATGCTGCGCCACACGGTGGGCGCGGAGGTCGCCGAGGCCGCGCTGGCCAAGGCGGGCCCGCCCGACGAGCACGGCTGGGTCGTGCTGCGCCTGCAGACCCAGTCCATCTTGCAAGCCCACTGGCAGCTGCTGAGCATGGGCGCCGACATCGAGGTCCTGGAGCCACCCGAGTTGCGCGAGCGGATGGCCGCCACCGTGGCCGACCTCGCCGCGCTGTACGGCACGGGGCCCGGCTGAGGTCGGCCCCGCCCGCTACAGGGCCGTCCCCCCGCGGTTAACCGATTGCGGAGACCGGGGACAGCCGCGACGATGGCCGAATGCTCTTGCTCACCCTGGACGATCCTCGTTCCCCTGCGGCCCGATGACACTCGCCTACGACGAAGCGGGAGTGGGCGAGGCCGTGGTGCTGCTGCACTCCAGCGCCGCCGACTCGCGGATGTGGGACCCGCAGTGGGAGGCGCTGACCGCCCGCTTCCGAGTGATCCGGCCGGATCTGCGGGGTTACGGCCGCACACCGTACGCCTGCGAGACCCCCTACTCCGATCCCGGCGACGTGGCGGATCTCCTCGCCGCCCTCGCGGTGGAGAGGGCCGCGCTGGTCGGGGCCTCCTATGGAGGCCAGGTCGCGCTGGAGGTGGCCACCGCACACCCCGCTCTGGTCTCCCGGCTGGTGCTGCTCAACCCGGGCTGCGGGCTGCGACCCACCCCCGACCTCGTCGCGTTCGGCGAGGAGGAGGACCGGCTGCTGGAGGCGGGGAAGGTCGAGGCCGCGGTGGAGCTCAACGCCCGCACCTGGCTCGGCCCCGAGGCGGACGGGCAGGCCCGCGCCAGGCAGATGGCCATGCAGCGCCACGCCTTCGAGGTCCAGCTCGCCGCCGACCCCGAGCCTTCGCAGCTGGAGGGGGAGATCGACCTGGGCCGGGTGACCATGCCCACCCTGGTGGTCAGCGGCGCCCACGACCTGCCCTGCTTCCAGATGACGGCCCGCCACCTGGCCGACAGGCTGGCCTCGGTGACGGCGGTGCACCTGGAGTGGGCCGGGCACCTGCCGAGTATGGAGCGGCCCGGGGAGATCACCTCCCTGATCCTCCAGCACCTCACCCGGCCCGCGGCCTGAGAGCGCCGGAGCGGACCGTGCCCGGCAAGGCGGCCCGGGACCGTACGGAGGAGATCCACGCCGGAGGTGTTCGATGGGCAGGATGCGGATCGGAATCTTCCTGGTCGCGGCGGGTTTCCCCGGCAGGCCGCAGGGACAGGTGCTCCGCGACTGCGTGGAGGCGATCGCGGTCGCGGAGGAGGCGGGGTTCGACGACGCCTGGATCGCCGAGCACCACTTCATGTCGTACGGGGTGTGCCCGTCGGCGGCCACGCTGGCGGCGGTGGCGCTCGGAGGCACGCGGACGATCGGGGTGGGGACGGCCGTGAGCGTGCTGTCCACGCAGCACCCGGTGGCGCTGGCCGAGCAGGCGGCGATGTTGCACCACCTGTCGGACGGGCGTTTCGCGCTGGGGGTCGGCAGAGGCGGGCCGTGGGTGGACCTTGAGGTCTTCGGCACCGGCCTGGCGAGATTCGAACGCGGTTTCGCCGAGTCGCTCGACCTGCTGTGCCGGGCACTGGGGGAGCGTACGGTGTCGGCCGCGGGGGAGTTCTTCCGTTTCCGCGAGGTCGCGATGGTACCGGTGGCGTCGCTGCGGCCGGTCGTGGCGTGCACCTCGCCGGAGACGGCGCTCCTCGCGGCCGCGCGGGGACTGCCGATGCTGCTCGGCATGCACATGGACGACGCGGGCAAGGCCGCGATGCTCGCCGGCTACGACGCGGCGCCTCCACTGGCGCCGGGAGCCCTCGCGTCGCTTTCACCGGGCGCGGACGCGGTCCGGCACGTGGCCGCCGTCGTCGGATACGTCGCCGACTCGACGGCGGCGGCCGTACGCGAGCTGAGGAGCGCCATGCCCCGCTGGCTGGAGCCGGGCCTGAAGGGGTACGTGCCGGTGGACGGCCGCAGGCGGCCCGGGCGAGACGTGGGGGAGTACGTCGACTTCCTCACCGATGTCCATCCGGTGGGTGACGCAGACCACTGCGTGGAGACGATCAGGCGCACCCGCGAGGCGACCGGGCTCGAACACCTGATCCTCATGGTCGAGGGTGCGGGTGAGCACGCCCGCACCCTGGAGAACATCCGCCGGTTGGGCGCCGAAGTACTGCCGCGGCTCCACGGCTGACGACCCGCGGGTCGCTTGTTCAATTTGATCTACATTGTAAAGCTGTTCGGCTGGTCATACATCACGCCCCCTCAAAGACAACCCACCACCCAGAAGCGCGGCGGCGGCCCATGCCGCCGGTACGCTCAGGCCGCTCCATGGGCCGAGGGGGAGGGTGGCGAGGCCGGTGGTGGCCTGTACGGCGAGCCCGGCGTTCATCGGGGAGATCCGCCAGAGAAGCCGCTGCCAGTCGGCGTCGGCGACCATGAGGATGAGGGCGGGGAAGAGGTAGAGCAGGCCGAGTACGACCCCGACGGCGGTGGCGGAGTCTCGGACGACGGTGGCGACCCCCAGGCCGAACAGGGCGATCAGCGCCAGATAGAGGACCGAGCCGACGGCGGCACGCAGCATGGGAGCGCTGGTGAGGACGAGCGTTTCGGCGGGAAAGCCGTTGCCGAGCAGGATGTGCGGTGCGGACAGCGCGGAGGCGAGCACGGCGACGCTCCCGGCGACCAGGGTCAAGGCGGCCAGAATGATCGCCTTGGCGGCCAGGACACCGGTCCGGCGCGGCATGGCGGCCAGGGTGAGGTGGATCATGCCGGTGTCGTATTCGCCGGTGATCGCCAGGACGGCCAGGATGGCGACGACCGCCTGGCTCACCTGGACCCCGAAAAAGATGATCTTGGCAGGGTCGTGGTCGCAGGCAGCCGGGGAACACGACACGACGGCGGAGGCCGCGACGCCGACGGCGACGGTCAGCACCACGATCGCGAGCAGCAGCCAGCCGGTATCGGCCAGGCTGCGAAGTTTCGTCCACTCCGCATGCAGGTTTCTGCTCATGCGCTCCTCCCGCGTCGCCGGGAAGGGCGCCGGTGGGGGTGTCTCATGCGTCCCTCCGGCTGAGCCGGAGGGCGGCCAGGCAGAAAGCGAGCGCTGTATAACCGGCCAGCACGGTCAGACCGGCCCACGGCGGCAGCGGGTAGAACCCGGCGATGGGCGCGTAGTGGCCGAGCACGTGCGCGTACTGCGGGATGCTCTGCTGCGCGGCGAAGCCGGCCGCCGGTGTGACGCGCAGTAGCCACTGTGCGGCGCTGTCGGGCAGGATCGAGGTGACTGCGAGGACGTGCGGGACCACGATCACCGTGACGGCGGTGACGACCGCCGCGACGCCGCGCCGCAGCAGCGCGCCGAGGGCGAGGGAGAGCACGGCGGCCAGCGCGAACAACGCCGCCACGCCGACGATGATGCGCACCTGGGTGAGCGGGGACACCGGGAGGACGGCATTGCCGTTGTCACGCAGAATTCGCCCGCCGACCGTGAACGTGATCGTGGTGGCGGGCAGGGCGGCGGCGAAGGTGATCGAGCCGAGCACCAGTGCCTTGGCAGCCAGCATCCGGTCGCGGGGCGGGCAGGCCAGCAGGGTCGTCCGGATGAGGCCGTGCCGGTATTCGGCGGTGATGAACATGACCGCCACCACGATCACGAGGATCAGGCCGATCAGCGCGCCGCTGAGGGGGTGTTCGGGGGTCGGGCCCTCGATGGCCGGCGCGACGTCACCGACGCCGGTTATGGAGAAGGTGCCGTCGGACCGGCCGGCGCGGCCCGGGTGGTGCTTCGTCCCGTCGGGTGCGATGGTGACGCCGATGTCGTCGTCTCGCCACGGGCCGGAGACGTTGCCCTCGAGCTTGACCTGGTCGAACTCGCCGGTGGCTTCGGTGAAGCGGGCCGCCGCGACGGACCCGCCGAGATCCCCCTGTGTGATGGTCAGATCTCCAGGCGATGTGGCGAACATGCCGATCTGGACGGTCTGTGGCAGCCCGGCCAGGGGTGCGATGCCGGTCTGGGTCCAGTTCGTACCGTCGGCGGATTCGTACCCGGTGAGGGTGTCGCCGGAGCGGGTCAGCCGGAGCCAGCGCGGCGATTGCCGGGAGACGCCACCCGGTCGGCCGGCCACGTCGTGAGTGAAGTTGTGCTGCATCCGCACCCCGTGCTCGCCGGTCATCATCACCGCCGCGTAGGCGGAGCCCTGCCTGACGCTCTCCTTGATCATGACTCCGGCCTTCGCCCACGGCACGAGGCCGGGAACCACGTTACGCCGCCCCGGCGTGACATCGGGTTTACGGATCTGCCCGGTCATGGAGGTGAGGCGGACGGTGATGCCGCCGTCTCCGGACAGCGGCCGGTGCACGAAATAGAACTTGTCGTCCACCGCTTCGCCGCCCGGACCTGTCAGTGGCGGCGGGCAGGCGACCTCGACCGGGCCGGAGCTGCAGGAGGTGTGGCTGCCGGAGGCCGACAGCAGCCCGATCAGCACGGTGACCAGCGTGGCCAGGCTCATGGTGACCCCCCAGCCGCGTACCGTCCTGAACTTGGTCCACTCGGCGCGCAGCAGCCGCCGAAAGCCCTCGCGCCCGGCGGAGCGTGAGGGGTGGGTGCTCATCGTGCCGCTCCCCGGTATTCGACCGCATCGGCGGTGAGGTCCATGTAGGCCTGTTCCAGCGTCACTCGGTGCGCCGCCACCTCGGAGAACGGCACCCCGTTGGCGTTGAGCACCGCGACGATGTGCTCCGACGGCAGCCCTGAGACGACGATCGTGTCGCGGTCGGTCACGGCCGTCGTGGCGCCGGCGTGACCCAGTGCGGACAGGGCCTCCGAGCGCGCGGCGGTACGCAGGGTGACCCGGCCGCGGGAGGCGGTCGTGATGAGATCGGCCACACTGGTGTCGGCGATGACGCGGCCCTTGCCCACCGCCACGAGATGGTCGGCGGTGTCCTCCAGTTCGCTCATCAGATGGCTGGACACCAGCACGGTGCGCCCTTCACGGGCCAGCGACCGCAGGAAACCGCGCATCCACACGATGCCCTCGGGATCCAGGCCGTTGACCGGCTCGTCCAGCATGAGCACCGGCGGGTCTCCAAGCAGCGCGGCCGCGATACCGAGCCGCTGGCGCATGCCCAGCGAGAAGCCGCCCGCCTTGCGCCGGGCGACGGTCTGCATCCCGACCTGGTGGAGCACCTCGTCGACCCGCCTGCCGTCCAGGCCCTGGGAGTGGGCCAGCCACAGCAGGTGGTTGCGTGCCGTGCGGCTCGGTTGAAGCGCGCCGGCGTCGAGCAACGCGCCGACGTGGGTGAGCGGGTCGGGCAGGCCGGTGTAGGGCCGTCCGCCGATCAGCGCGTGACCCTCGTCGGCCGCGTCCAGGCCGAGGATCACCCGCATCGTGGTGGACTTGCCCGCCCCGTTGGGGCCGACGAACCCGGTGACCTGACCGGGCGCGACGGTGAACGACATGCCGTCCAGCGCCAGGGTCGGGCCGAATCGTTTACGCAGCCCGCTGACTTCGATGTTCGCTCGCATGCGATCGGTTGTACGGACTCGGCCCTAACACGGGTCGAACAGGCGCTGTCACATCGTTGTTAGGTCAGGCACGGCATCCTGGATGCCATGCGAAAGTGGCGACGACCTGCACGCACCGTACGATTGCGCTTCACCGTTCTGTACGGTGCCATGTTCCTGCTGTCCGCCGTCGGGCTGCTGGCCATCAACAACCTGGTGGGGCTCGGAGGGACGAAGGCCAGCCAGGTCGCACCCCCTGGGACCTCGCCGGTCGAGCCGGCCACGCTCGCCGACGCCATGGATCGCATCGCCTGGCTCCAGGCCCGGCTTTCCGACATCCATGCGGATCAGTCACGCCGGCTCCTGGTCGGCTCGGCGCTGGCACTCGCGGTCATGGCCGTGGTGTCGGTCGTCCTGGGCCGGATCGTCGCGGGCAGGGTGCTGCGCCCGCTGCGGATCATCACCGCGTCCACCCGGCGGATCTCGGCCGACAACCTGCACGAGCGGCTGGCCCTGCGAGGCCCGGCCGACGAGGTCAAAGATCTCGCCGACACCATCGACGAGCTGCTGGAACGGCTGGAGAGCTCGTTCGCCGCGCAACGCCGGTTCGTCGCCAACGCCTCCCACGAGCTCCGCACTCCGCTGGCCACCATGCGCGCGTCCCTGGACGTGGCCTTGGCCAAGCCGGAGCCCGTGCCGGTGCAGACGGTGGCGCTGGCCGACCGGCTGCGCACCGAACTCGATCAGGTCGATCGGCTGCTGGAAGGTTTCCTCACGCTCGCCCGCACCCAGCGCGGTGCCCTGGCCGACCGCACGACGCTCTCGCTGGGCGAACTGGCGAGCACCGCCCTGCACGCCCGGGCCGCCGACATCACCGCCCATCGCCTCGTCGTCGACTCGGCGGGCTGTGTCGACGACGGCGCGTGGACGCGGGGGAACAGCACGCTCCTCACCCGGATGATCGACAACGTCATCGACAACGCCATCACCCACAACCGTGAAGAGGGCTGGATCCGTCTCGTCACCACCGACGACACCATGGCCCGGCTCGTCGTCGAGACCGGCGGACGCGTCTTCGAGCAGGAGCAGGTCGACCGACTGGTGGAGCCCTTCCAGCGTCTTGGCGCCGACCGTACGCACTCCGGCAACGGCTCAGGGCTCGGCCTTTCGATCGTCGCGGCCATCGTCGCCGCGCACGGCGGTACCCTCGACCTGCGGGCCCGGCCAGAAGGTGGTCTCCGCGTCGCCATCTCGCTGCCTCTGGTGGCCGTGCCGGCGGAGGTTCCGGCGTGAGAGTGCTCGTGGTCGAAGACGCCCGCTCTCTCGCCGCCGTACTCGTCGAAGGCCTGAGCGATCAGGGTATGGCCGTGGACGTGGCCCACGACGGCCTGGAGGCCGCCGCCAAGCTCGATCTCAACGCCTACGACGTGGTCGTCCTCGACCGCGACCTGCCGGGCATCCACGGCGACACCCTCTGCCAGATGATCGCCGAACGCGACGAGCGCGTCATGGTCTTGATGCTGACCGCCGCCGACTCGCCCGCCGACCGGGTCACCGGCCTGACCTTGGGGGCCGACGACTACCTGGCCAAGCCCTTCCACTTCCCCGAGCTGGTGTTGCGCATCCGCTCCCTGGCCCGTCGCCGGCCCACGGCCCGGCCTCGCACGCTGCGCGCGGCCGGCATCGAGCTCGACCCGCTGCGCCGCACCGCCACTCGCGACGGCCGCCACCTGGACCTGTCGGTCAAGGAGTTCGCCCTGCTCGAAGCTCTTCTCCACGCCGCTCCCGCGTTTCTCGGTGCCGAGGACCTGCTCGAACAGGTGTGGGACGAGCACGCCAACCCCCTGACCAACACCGTCACGGTCACCATCGGCCGCCTGCGCCGTAAGCTCGGCGAGCCCTCGGCCATCACCACCACTCCCGGAGTGGGGTACCGGATCACGGCCCACGATCTCGGTCAGGGGCCGACGCGGTGAACGCGGAGACGGGGGCGCGCCGGTGCGCTCCGGCCATGTGGAGAAACGCGGTCGCCGCATCCGCTGCCAAGGGGCGCGTCCGTCTACGGTGACCACAGGGACACCGCAGGGAGACGGTTGGGCGTCGGTGCTCTCGCGCCTGGCGGTCAGGAGGCCTGGACCTCGTCGAAGAGGGCGAGGGCTTCGGCGGGGTCCGGGCTCACGAGGCGTTCCAGACCGGCCGTCGTGAATTTCGCCCACCTGCCGGCCCGTGCCCACATCCGTTCCTCGAAGGCGCGCACGGCCTCGTCCAGTTCTTCTGGGCCGGGGGCGGCGGCGACGGCCTCGGCGAGTTCTGCGCCTTCCAGCATCGCGAGGTTCGCGCCCACCCCCAACGGGGGCATCAGGTGGGCGGCGTCGCCCAGTAGCGTCACACCGGGGACGTGGGTCCAGGTGTGGGACACGGGCAGGACATGGAGGGGGCGGTGGAAGAAGGCGGTGCCGTGGCGGAGGAGGTCGAGGACGGGGGCGGCCCAGCCGTCGAACAGGGCCAGCAGGCTTGATCGCACGGCCTCGACGTCGGCCGGGTTCAAACCTGCGTCCGGGTCCGTGCGCCGGTCCAGGTTCGTGTGCCGGTCCAGCGGCGCGCGGAACTGGGCGTACACCTTGACGTGGCCTCCGCTGTTGCGCTGGGCGACGAGGGCGCGGTTCACGCCGTAGACGGCGACGGAACCGTCGCCGATCAGCCGGGCGAGGTCGGGGTGGCGGGTGTCGACGTCGTCCAGGGAGGTCTCGACCAGGGAGACGCCGGTGTAGTGCGGTGTCGCGGACGAGACCGCCGGGCGGACCCGGGACCAGGCGCCGTCCGCGCCGATCACGAGATCGAACGTCTCCTGTCGTCCGTCCGCGAAACGGATCAGCACGCCATCCTCGGTTTTCGGCACCACCTGCGTCACGCCCCGCCCCCATTGGGCGTCGAGCGGGCCGAGCAGCAGGTCACGAAGTTGCCCCCGGTCGATCTCGGGATTGGCGCGGTCACCCGGGCGCGGTCGCCAGTCGCGCAGGACGGTCCCGTCCGTGTCCAGGATGCGCATGGCCTGTCCCTCGGGGCGAGACAGCGTCTGGAAACGCGCCAGCAGTCCTGCCTTGTCCAGCGCGAGCTGGCCCATCTTCTCGTGCAGGTCCAGTGTGCCGCCCGGGGGACGGGCGTCGGGTGCGGGATCGCGTTCGAGAACGGTGGCGTGGTGACCGTGGCGGTGCAGGACGCGGGCGAAGGTGAGGCCGGCGGGGCCGCCGCCGATCACGGCGATACGATGTCTCATGTCGATACACTGTATTTAATCGCTACGATGTATCGCAACAGTACGATGCAACCCATGACTGTGTGGGATCGACCGGAGCCGCCGGCTCGCCCCGTGCCGCTCGACAGGGAGCGAATCGTCGCCGCCGCCATCGCGCTGGCCGACGAGGGCGGACTGGAGGCGGTGTCGTTGCGCAAGGTCGCCGCCCGGCTGGACGTCGGTCCGATGCGGTTGTACGGATACATCTCCACCAAGGAGGAGTTGTTCGACCTCATGGTGGACGAGGTTCACGCCGAGATCCTCCCCGGGGAGCGGTCCGGTGACTGGCGGGAGGTGCTGCGTGTCCGCGCCCACCGCACCAGGCGGGCCGCCCTCCGTCACGAATGGCTGGCCGACCTGCTCGGCGGCAGGCCGGCCCTGGGGCCGAACGCCCTCGCCGTGAATGAGACCACGCTGGCCGCCCTCGACGGTCTCGCCGACCTCGACACCGTCCTGCGCGCCGTGGAGACCGTCGGCGCCTACTTCACCGGCGCGATCAGGCGCGAGATCGCGGACCTGCGGGCCGAGCGCGCCACGGGCCTGTCCAAGCGCGACTGGCAGCGCGCCTCCGGCCCGTACGTGAGCAGGATGCTGGCCACGGGCCGCTTCCCGGCGCTCGCCAAGGCCGTACACGACGGCACGGAGGTGGACGCCGAGACGTCCTTCACGACCGGCCTGGAGTGGGTCCTCGACGCCGTGGCCGCCAAACTCGCCCGCCCGTCGGCATGACGCTCGGGATCTCCGGCTCACATCCTCGACAGGATGCATATTTAATTCCCAATCTCAGGATTATTGGGCATTTCCCCTAAATCGCCGCCAAAATAATTAAGAGTCAAATTTCGGGATGTATGCGAAATTGTAAATCATATGGCGGCGAAGCATCGCTTAGCGATTTTAATTTTCTTGACACAATAGAACGCCAATGACACGTTTGTTTTTGCCGTGCGCCGATCCAGGTCGGCGCCGCGCGTGCTTTCAACCGCCGGACGGGGGTGCGCGACAGCCCTCGATCCTGCTCGACTCAGCTCGGAGGTGCGGTCATGCGTCACTCTTTTCGTACGATCTCCACGATGGTCGGCATCATGGGCGCGTTGCTGCTCGGGATGTCGCCGACCTCGGCGAGCGCGGTCCCGGCGCGACCCGCGCCCGCCCCGCCGCCCGCGCCCGCTCCCGTTCCGGCACCCGCCCCCGCGGGTGGCGAGGCGACCTCGAGAAACACGAGTTCCCCGGAGAACGGCCGATCGCTTTCCGCGGTGTGTTTCTTCGAGACCAGGGGCGACTACGTCCACGTCTCCAGCTCCGCCTTCGAGGCGTCCGGGCACGGCTGGTGGATCAACGGCAACTGCAACGCCACGCTCGCGATCGTCACGGTGCAGCTGCAGCAGTATTACGCTGACGGCAGCTGGAGAAACGCCGGCACGGTGGGCAGCGCGACGGTGAGGTCCGGCGGCGGGGCCGGCAACCGCGCGACCGGGCGCGCGGGCTGCAACAGCAGCAGCCTGACCGGGTGGCGTAGCGTCATCGACGTGGACCTGGTCGGCCTGGCCGACGACCCGGGCAAGCTCGTCACCCCGGGCCAGAACATCTACTGCAGGCGGTGACCCGAGGGGGCGACGTGAGTATCAGACCCGGCAGCACCATGCTCGCGGCTTTGCACGGCGAGCTGACGCCGCACCCGTGGCGAGATCCTCTCGTCGCCTCCTCCGACGCCTACAGCCTGTTCGTCGCGAGAGCCTCCGCGATGGGATGGCTCACCGAGGCCACACGGAACGCGTCCGGCGGCCTGTGGGGTATGAACGACGCCGGGCAGGATCCGCTTCCGGAGTCATCGCGACCGGCGCGCGTCGCGTGGTTTCAGGTGTCGTTGACCACGCCGGTCCCGGCCGGTCGGCCGTTGCCGGTGCAGGCGTTCCTGTCGTGCGCGGACGACGTCGTGGCCCGTATCGGCGCTTTACGTCTGGCGGCGGTTCAGGTCCTGCTGCCCGTGCAGGGTCTTGACGCGCCGACGGACACCTCGTCGCAGGGGAGCGCGGTGATGACCCTGCTCCAGGACGCGGGCTGGTTCGCCGACGTTGACCCGCACCTGCGAACACGGGTGCGGGTGACGCTGGACGGCGGGCAGGATCCGTCCATCCGCTCGGCGGCGCCCGAGATGCTCAGGTGGATACAGGAACTCGACCAGGACGTCTTCTCGTGCGACTCGCTCACCGTGACGGACGACGTGATCCTGGAGCCCGCCGTCATCGACGAGCTGTGGCGCGGTCCCGCCCGTCACCGAGTCGCCCTGCGCGGCACCCTGGCCGAGTGGTCGTTGGACGCTCTGGGATGGCTGGCCGCCCTCCTCGCCGACGCCGGTGCCCGGTACGGGGTCGGCACCCCGCTGATGTTCACGGCCGCCCGCTCGCAGGAGCCGGACACGCGCACCGGCTGAGCCCGGCGGCCTGCCGTGCGTGCGGAACGCGGTCTCGTCGCAGGCCGCGGGCCGGCGTGTGGCGACCGCAACCGCAGCCCGGCCCTCTTACGGCGCCGGCCGTGATGTCGCCTCTCGCGGCGGTTCTCCTGCGACACCGGTCACGTCACGACGTCGACCCGGCCAAAAGAGTCCGGCGGGTTATCCGGCGGCGCCGGAGACGGCGTTCAGGTGCATCCGCAGCCGGACGAGGGATCGGCCATCGCTCTGGCGGATGCTGAACTCATCACAAAGCCGGCCCATCAGCCACAGCCCGAACCCGCGCACCGAGCCCGGGGCGGGCCGGGGGCGGTCGGCCTGCTCGGGGGTGAGGCGTCCGGCGTCGTCGACGACGTCGATGACGAGGTCCGCCTCGTCGTGCCAGACGCTCACGCTTCCGGCCGCGTCGCCGTGCTCCAGCACGTTGATGACCGCCTCGTTGGCCGCCAGCAGCAGGTCGTCGCGCCGGGTTCCGGCCAGGCCGACCTGACTCATGTAGCGGTGCAGATGCCGGCGCAGGCCGATCAGGTCAGTGCTGATCGGCCAGTGGCCACGCTGGTCGGTGTGCATGCCCGTCCCCTTTACGTGAGTGCCGTCTGTGGCTTTCACCGGGGGCGCTACCGACGTATCCGCCAGAACCAGAACGGTCGCTGTGAAAGTTGTGCAAGGTCACTACCCATCCTGACCTGCTCAATCATCCATTTTTGGTGGGAACGCTCCCTCCCCAGGTGAGACCGCCGAAGCTGTGTTCGGCGGGGGAGGGGGACGAGTCGGCGGTCTTTCTCGCATCGCGGCGCGTGCCGGACACGTGGCTGTCCGTGCTGTCCGTGCTGTCCGTGCTGTCCGTGGCCCCTCGCGGAGATGGTTTCCAGGCCGGAGCCTGGTTCGAGTCCGGATTTTTTCAGGTGGTGTGTGGGCTGGGAGCCGTTTTTCAGATCGCGGCCAGGTCGGCGGTGACCTCCGCCGCGGGCGCCTCGCGTGCCTGCCTCCAGGAGGTCCCGGCCCACAGGTGCAGCGTCTGCGCGTCCCCGGCGGCCGCCGCGGCGCGGCGCAGCGGCGCCGTCAGATGGTGGATCTGCGGGTAGGCCGCCGGGGCCCGGCCGGAGTACTCCGTCATGAACCGGTTGACCAGGCCGCGTGCCGGACGCCCGGTGAAGGCTCTGGTAACGGCGGTGCGGGTGAAGTGAGGATCGGTCAGCGCCGCGCGGTGGGTCACGCCGGTGCCGCTCTCGGGACAGAGCAGGAAGGCGGTACCCGCCGCGGCCGCGGTCGCTCCCGCGGACAGGACCCAGGAGACGTCGGCGGCCGTGGCGATGGCGCCGCCCGCGACGAGGGGGAGCCGTGAGACCTCCCGTACCTGAGACAGCAGGCGCTCCAGGGGTATCGCCCCGGCGTCCGCGTTGGTGAACGACCCGCGGTGGCCGCCGGCCTCCTCACCTTGGACGCACAGCATGTCGGCGGCCGAGGCCAGCCGCGCCTCGGCCGCCGACGTCACAGTGACCACCACGGTGGTACCCCTGTGGCGGAACGCCTGGATCAGCTCGTCTCGCGGGCATCCGAAGGTGAACCCCACCATCGCCGGAGGATCCGCCAGCAGGTCGGCGACCTTGGCGGGGAAGTCGTCGTCGCCCCCGAGCGGGACTCCCAAAGTGGTGCTCAGCCGCCGTGCCTCTTTCTCGATGGCCCGCGCGTAGTCGTCGATCTCGGCCTGGTCGACGTCGTCGGCCGTGGGCATGAACACGTTCACCCCGAACGGGCGGGAGGTGAGCTCACGTGTCCGCTCGATCTCCTGACGCATCTGCGCGGCCGTCTTGTAGCCGGCCGCGAGAAACCCCAGGCCGCCGGCTTCGGACACGGCCGCGGCCAGTTCGGGGGTGGACGCCCCACCGGCCATGGGGGCCTGCATGACCGGCAGCCTGGACGGCCACGACACCGGGTCGGACATCGACACCGCCTTCTTCTCGTCTCCTTCGGCAGCCGATGCTCTCATCACCGGCGTCACGACGGTGAACGGGCCGAACGGCCAGGACTCACCGGCCGAGCACGTCGAGGAGTCATCGGGTTCTGCGAGCCTATGCGACCGAGCGTCACATCAGCCGGATCGCGGTGCTGACCCGCCTATCTCCAGGCGCGGCCAGTCGGCGAGGTCGCGCAGCAGTTGCCGGTCGTGTGTGGCCACGACGACGGCGGCGCTCGTGTCGCGGATCGCGTCGGTCAACTCCTCGACCAGCGTCGACGACAGGTGATTGGTCGGTTCGTCGAGCAGGATCAGACCGGGCCGCCCGGCCAGCGCCAGCGCCAGGCCGAGGCGCCGCTGTTGTCCCTGCGACATCCGCTCGACCGGGACGCGCATCGCGGCGGAGTCCAAAAGCCCGAGCGCTCCGAGCGGGACGGCGTCGGCGTCGCGCAGCGCCCCGCAGGCCACCAGTCGTCCCACCTGGCGGGCGTGCGCCTCGAGGGCGGTGAGTCCGGGGACCTGCTCGGCGGTCTCCTGGGTGACCCAGGCGATTCGCGCACCCTTCGCCGTCCAGAGATGCCCGTCGGTGGGTTGGAGCGAGCCGGCCAGCACCGCGAGCAATGTGGACTTCCCGGCGCCGTTCGGCCCGGTGACGAGCAGCCGGTCGCCCCCGTCGAGAGTGAGGTCGACCGGGCCGGCCAGCCGCCCGTCGACGGCGACGCCGTGCGCGCGCAACTGCGGCGCACCCTGCCGGACGCCCAGGTCCGGCCACCGCAGTGCCGACGGCGGCTGCGGCACGTCGATACGGTGCGCCCGCAGGGCGTCCTGCTGCCGGTTCAGGGCCTGTACCACGCCCGGCGCGCGGGACTGGCGCTGGTGCTTGCCGGTTCCCTTGTCCGGCCGCCAGCCGGTGGAGAGCCGGTCGCGGGCCTTCGAGACCGCCTCCTGCAGTCGCCGGCGCTCGGCCTGCTGCTGCTCGTGGTCCTGCTCCCAGCGCTCACGTTCGCGACGCCGGGCGTCCTGCCAGGCGTCATAACCGCCGGCGTACAGATGCGGTTTGCCGTCGCGGGCCGGGTCGAGGTCGAGGAAGCGGTCCGCGACGTCGCGCAGCAGTGCCCGGTCGTGGCTGACGACGGCGAGGGCACCGTCGTGCTCGCGCAGTCTGCCGGTCAGGAAGTCCAGCCCGCCGGCGTCAAGGTGGTTGGTCGGCTCGTCGAGCAGTAGAACGTCGTACCGTGCGCCGAGCAGGCACGCCAGCCGCACCCGGTAGCGCTGCCCGACCGACAGCCTCGCCAGGGGACGGTCTCGGTCGGTGCAGGCGCCGAGGGATTCGAGGGCGACGTCGAGGCGGCGTTCGGCGTCCCATGCGTCGAGCCGGGTGGCGGCGTCGAGCGCGGCGGCGTAGCGGTCGTCGGCGCTGGGATCGCCCTCGGCCATGGCGAGGGTCGCCTCTTGCAGCGCGCCGAGAGCCGCGAGGGAGGCGGCCAGTGCCTGGGAGATCAAGGTGGCGACGGTCTCACCGTCTCGTGCGAACAGTTCCTGACGGGCCAGGCCGATCGTGCCGGCCCGGTGCACGGTGCCCTCGTCCGGCGTGATCAGTCCGGCGAGGACGTGCAGCAGTGTCGTCTTGCCGCGGCCGTTCTCGCCGACGACGGCGACTTTCGATCGGGCGGAGACGGTGACCGAGACGTCGTTCAGGACACGCCGGGATCCAAGGGTGACGGTGACGTTCGTGGCGCGGACGTGTGCGCTGTCGCCTGCCTCGATGGGCAGGGAGATGGTTTCGGGGGTCGGGGTGAGGTTCAACGGTGCTCCGCAGCTCGCAGTGGAGCCGGGCAGCGGTAAGAGGCCGCCCGGCGGGAACCGGGACGGCGAGCGCGGATTCAGCAGGAAGAAGGCGCCGCCGTCAGCGGGCGGAGCGGATCTTCTGCGACCAGATACCTCGTGCCATGACGGTCACTCTAACAACCCGGGCGCCCTGGGCTCATCCGGATTTCGCCTGCCTGTGGTGTGCGGCATCAACATCTATTAATCTACATTGTAAAGGCGTCCGGTGAGGCTCAAGATCATTTACAGCGGACTAAAGACCATCCCACCAAAAGCAGGGCCGCGCCGTTGGCCGGTCATGATGTCGTACGGGGGCGCAGTGCTCCGGCGGAGGCGGCCATGAAGGCGGCGAGCAGGGCGGGGATGCCCAGGGCCGCGGGCAGGCCGATGAGCTCTGCGGCGCCGCCGATGATGGCGGGGCCCGCGAGAAGGCCGGCGTAGCCGACGGTGGCGACCTGGGCGATGGCTCGGCCGGCGCGGGCGGGGTCGTGGTTGCCCGCGGCGGAGAAGATTTGGGGAACGATGGTGGACAGGCCAAAGCCGAACAGGGCGAATCCGATGAAGGCGATGGGGATCTGGCCGGCGAGCAGTGCTGTACCGAGGCCGAGGGCGGCGATGAGGCCGCAGTAGCGCACCAGGCGTACCGGTCCGAAGCGTTGGGCGAGGTGGTCTCCGGCGAAGCGGCCGATGGTCATGGTGGTGGAGAAGACGGCGAATCCGGCGGCGGCGAGGGCCTGGGGGGCGCCGAGGTTCTGGAAGAGGTAGACGGCGGTCCAGTCGTTGGCGGCGCCTTCTCCGACGAGGCCTGCGAAGGCGACGATTCCCATGAGGATGATCCAGCCGGTCCATGGGGCGCGGGCGGGGGCGCGGTGGTGGGTGGGGGTTGTGGGAGGCGGCGGGGTGGGCAGGAGGTGGCGGCGGGCGTACAGGGAGATGAGGGCGAGGGGGATGCCGACGGCGGTGAGGGTGGCGGCGGCGCTGAGGTGGAGGTAGGCGAAGGTGGCGCCGATGCCGGCGCCGATGAGGCCGCCGATGCTGAACATGCCGTGGAAGGAGGACAGGAGGGGGCGGTGGTAGGCGCGTTCGACTTCGACGCCGTGGGCGTTCATGGAGACGTCGAGGAAGGCGTTGGTGAGGCCGAAGAGGAATAGGGCGGCGATGAGGGTAGGCAGGGTGGTGGCGTAGCCGGGTGGGATGACGGATAGTGCGGTGGCGATGGCGGCGGGGGTGATGAGGCGGGCGCTGCCGAGGCGGTCGGTGAGGTGTCCGGCGAAGCGCATGCCGGTGACGAGTCCGAGGGCGGTGGCGAGGAGGCCGTAGCTGAGTTGGCCGTCGCTGAGGTCGAGGGTGTGTTTGACGGCGGGGATGCGGGCGGCCCAGGCTCCGGAGGTGATGCCGAGGAGGATGAAGAAGTAGGAGAGGGCTTTGCGGGCGTTGGTGGGGCGCTGGGTGGTGGTCATGGGTGTTTCCCGGCCGGTGTGTTGGATCCGGGGCGTATTCAATCATGTGGGTTTTGTGGTGGCGGGGTGCTGGGTGGTCAGTGGACGGAGAAGCCGCCGTCGACGCAGATGGTTTGGCCGGTGATGTAGGCGCTGGCGTCGCCGGCGAGGAGGACGGCGATGCCGGCGTAGTCGGAGGGGTGGCCGTTGCGGCGGGTGAGGGTGCGGGCGGCGAGTGCTTCGAGGCGGCCGGGGGTGTCTTGGACGGATTGGGTGAGGGGGGTGAGGACGAAGCCGGGGATGATGGTGTTGGCGCAGACGCCGTGGGGGGACCAGGCTTCTGCTTGGGAGCGGGTGAGGCCGGTGATGGCGGCTTTGGAGATGCCGTAGGCGCCGCTGTTGCCGAAGGCTCTGATGGATTGCTGGGAGCCGATGTTGATGATGCGGCCCCAGCGGCGTTGGGCCATGAGGGGGCCGAAGTGTTGGCCGAGGAGGTAGGGGGCGGTGATGTTGACGGCCATTGTCTGTTGGTAGTCGTCGGTGGTGAGTTCTGTCATGGGGGGGCGGATGTTGTTGGCGGCGTTGTTGACGAGGATGTCGATGTCGCCGAAGAAGGTGGGGGCTTGGTGGCAGAGGTGGGTGATGTCGTCGGGGTTGGCGAGGTCGGTGGTGATGGCGGCGGCGTTGATGTTGTGGTGGTGGAGTTCGGTGAGGGTTTGGGTGAGGTGGGTGGTGCGGCGGGCGGCGATGACGATGTTGGCGCCGGCGTGGCCGAGGGCGTGGGCGATGGTGTGTCCGATGCCGGAGCTGCCGCCGGTGATGAGGGCGGTGCGGCCGGTGAGGGAGAAGAGGGTGTTTGTGGGTTCTGTCACAGCGACAGAACCTATCATCCTACCTTTTGGTGCGGGAGTGATTTTTGGCTGGTGAGTGGTGCTTTCAGCGGGTGAGCGCGGCGTGTTGGATCTTGTTCATGATCACGGCGAGGTCGCGCAGGGTGGGGGTGTCGAGGTGTTGCAGGAGGCGGCGGAACTCGTTGAGGCCGGCGTCGGTGATCTCCTCGGTGAGGGCGCGCCCGGCGGGGGTGAGTTCGACGCGGCGGATGCGGCGGTCGTGGGGGTCTTCGCGGCGGGCGACGAGGCCGCGGGCGACGAGGCGGTCGACGATGCCGGTGACGGTGCCGAGGCCGACGCCCAGGTGGGTGGCGAGGTCCTGGCCGGAGGCGAGGTCCTGGCCGGAGAGGATCAGGACGACTTTGAGCTGGCGCATGGTGAGGTTGGAGTCGAACAGCGGCGTTGGGGGGCCTTGCTGGGCGAGGAGCCGGCCCAGGGCGCGCTGGACGGCGCCGATGTGGTCGATCAGTTGTTCGCGGTCGTCGTTGTTCACGCTCACCTCTCGCTTCCTGAGAAGGTTATCAGGATTGGTAAGCATCGTTAAATATTCGCCTGAGGCGAAGTGTTAGTCTGGGGCGAATCTTGTTGTGATGTCCCTCCCTGAGGAGCCTGCCTCCATGACGTCCCTGGCCAGGTTGAGCCTCGCCAACCGCAGCCTCGTGATAATGATCACGCTGGTGTTGAGCGCGTTCGGCCTTTTCGCGATCCCCTCATTGAAACAACAGCTGCTGCCCTCGCTGTCGTTCCCGGGAGCGTTCGTGGCGGCCCCGTATCCGGGCGCCTCCCCTGAGATCGTCGAGGAGCAGGTGACCAAGCCGATCGAGAACAGTTTCCAGGGTCTGGAGGGGGTCTCGGAGGTGACCTCGACCTCCCGGGAGGGGATGGCGCAGGTCCAGGTGGCGTTCGAGTACGGCACCGACATCGACGCGGCGGTCGCGCAGATGCAGCAGGCGATCTCGCGGATCAGGACGCAGCTGCCGGAGGCGGTCGATCCGCAGGTCCTGTCGGGCGGGACCGACGACATCCCGGTGATGCAGCTGGCGGTGGGCGACGGCGGTGATCAGCGGGCCATGGCCGAGCGGCTTGAGCGGCTGGTGGTGCCGGAGTTGCGGGCTGTGGAGGGGGTGCGCGAGGCGACGGTGACGGGCGCCCGTGACGAGGTCGTGACGATCACTCCGGATGTCGGGAAGCTGGCGGCGCTGGGGTTGTCGCCGGCCGCGGTGGGAGACGTGCTGCGGGCCAACGGGCAGCCGGTTCCGGCGGGCAGCGTGACCGAGGACAAGGTGTCGCTCACGGTTCAGGTGGGGGCGCGGGTCGAGACGCTGGAGGAGCTGAAGGAGCTGTATCTGATGCCCGCGGCGGCGCCGCAGGCACCGCAGGCACCGCCGCAGGCCCGGCAGGCGCCGGGGGGCGGAGCGGCCGCGCAGGCACCGCAGGGGCAGACGCGTGTGCAGGCGGCTCCCAGGCCGGTGCGGCTGGGTGAGGTGGCGACGGTGGAGCGGACGCCGGCCGAGGCGACGTCGCTGACGCGGACCAACGGGCAGCCGAGCCTGGGCCTGTCGGTGACGATGGCGGCGGACGGCAACGCGGTGGCGATCTCGCACGCGGTGCGCGAGAAGCTCCCGGAGATGGTGCGGGCGATCGGGGACTCCTCGGAGATCACGGTGATCTTCGATCAGGCGCCGTATGTGGAGCGGTCGATCGAGGACCTGACGACCGAGGGGTTGCTGGGACTGGCGTTCGCGGTTTTGGTCATCTTGGTCTTCTTGTTGTCGGTGCGCTCGACGCTGGTGACGGCGGCGTCGATCCCGCTGTCGGTGATCATCGCGTTGATCGCGTTGTGGGTGGGCGACTACTCGCTGAACCTGCTGACGCTGGGGGCGCTGACGATCGCGGTGGGCCGGGTGGTCGACGACTCCATCGTGGTCTTGGAGAACATCAAGCGTCATCTGAGCTATGGGGAGGCCAAGCGCAAGGCGGTGCTGGCGGGGGTGCGCGAGGTCAGTGGCGCGGTGACGGCCTCGACGCTGACGACGGTGGCGGTGTTCTTGCCGATCGCGGTGGTGGGCGGCATGGTGGGGCAGCTGTTCGCGCCGTTCGCGATCACGGTGACGGTGGCGTTGCTGGCGTCGTTGCTGGTGTCGTTGACGGTGGTGCCGGTGCTGGCGTACTGGTTCTTGAAGGCGCCGGTGTTGTCGCCGGAGCAGGCGCGGGTGGTGCGTGAGAAGGCAGAGGCCAAGGAGTTGCGCAGCCCGCTGCAGCGGGCGTATCTGCCGGTGCTGCGGTTCGCGACGCGGCGGCGGCTGGTGACGGTGATCGTGGGGGTGGTGGTGTTCGCCGCGACGATGGGGCTGGCGGGCCGGTTGGAGACCAACTTCATCGACTCCTCCGGGCAGGACACGGTCTCGATCAGCCAGCGGATGCCGGCGGGCACCGACCTGGCGGCGACGGACGCGGCGGCCAAGAAGGTCGAGGAGGTTTTGTCGTCGCTGGAGGGGGTGCGCGACTACCAGGTGAACGTGGGCGGTGGCGGCGGTTTCCTGGGCGGTGGCGGCGGCGGGGGTGATCGGGCGTCGTACTCGGTGACGGTCGCCGAGCAGGCCGACAGCTCGGTGCTGGAGGAGGAGCTGCGCGAGCGGTTGGCGCGGCTGGACTCCTCGGAGATCGGCACGGTCACGGTGGGTGGCGGCCAGGGTGGCCCCGGCGGCGGGTCGACCGACCAGTTGCAGGTGATCGTCCAGGCGCCGGATGTGGAGACGCTGCGCACCGCGACCGAGACGGTTCGCACGGCGATGGCGGATCTGGGCGGGTTGCGGGATGTGACCTCCAACCTGGAGGACGGTGCCGAGCGGGTCGAGGTGCGGGTCGACCGGGAGAAGGCGGCGGCCAGGGGGCTGACCGAGACGCAGATCGGCCAGTTGGTGGCGCAGCAGTTCCGGGGGGCGCCGCTGGGTGAGCTGACGCTGGACGGCCGCGTGGGTGCGGTGGTGTTGCGGACCGCGGACGCGCCCGAGGATGTCAAGGCGGTGGAGGCGCTGAGGTTGCCGACGGCCACGGGGGTGGTGAGGTTGTCGCAGGTGGCGCAGGTGGCAGTAGTGGACGGTCCCACGCAGGTGACGCGGATCGACGGTGAGCGCAGCGCGACGGTGTCGGGTACGGCGACGGCCAGTGACCTGGGCAGCGTGACGACGGAGCTGACGTCGAAGCTGGACGCTCTGGCGTTGCCGGCGGGGGCGAGCTTCACCATGGGAGGGGTCAGCGCGGACCAGGACGAGGCGTTCGGGCAGCTGGGGCTGGCGATGCTGGCGGCGATCGCGATCGTCTTCATGATCATGGTGGCGACGTTCCGGAGTTTCGTACAGCCGCTGATCTTGCTGGTGTCGGTGCCGTTCGCGGCGACCGGCGCGGTCGGTCTGCTGCTGGCGACGGGCACGCCGATGGGGGTTCCCGCCCTGATCGGCATGCTGATGCTGATCGGCGTCGTGGTGACCAACGCGATCGTGCTGATCGACCTGATCAACCAGTACCGCGAGCAGGGCATGGGCATCGTGGAGGCGGTGATCGAGGGCGGCCGGCGCAGGCTGCGGCCGATCCTGATGACCGCGGTGGCGACGATCTGCGCGTTGATCCCGATGGCGCTGGGGCTGACCGGTTCCGGCGGGTTCATCTCCCAGCCGCTGGCGATCGTGGTGATCGGCGGGCTGCTGTCGTCGACGCTGCTGACGCTGGTGCTGGTGCCGACCCTGTATGTGACGGTGGAACGGCTCAAGGAGCGGCTGCGGCGTAAGCCCAGGGGTGAGCACTCGCGGCTGAAGGTCTACGACAAGGACGAGCTGGCGCCGACGGCCCGGCAGTAGCCCGTTTCGAAGGGGGGCAGGCCGGTGGGTCCCGCGCGGGACCCACCCGCGGGTCCTGGAGCGCTGCCCTCACGCCGAACCCGACCGCCCGGCCCGGGGTGGTGTGCGTCGCCCGGGCAGCGGAGA
>NZ_JBEYID010000039.1:0-41815 GCF_040635605.1 Streptosporangium sp. NPDC006930
GACCAACCGGTCCGGCAGAACTCCGGGGCGTTCGTTTTATTCTGTTCTTTCGTTGTGCCTTTATTCTTTCAGGCCCGCTTTTTCGTGTCAAACCGGCTCGTTTTAATCCGGTTGATTCGATCTGGCAGATCCTGATGGAATTCAGGCAGCTCCGTTTCCAGAGCAACCCCTCAAACTTACCAGCCTCCGAGCGGCTCTGCGAACCGATCTTCGAGGCCGTTGGCTTCAAAGGGATTGTCGACAAACACGACACAAGCCATACGGAAGTCACCGGAGTGATTGGAGTGGTTTGCGCCGGACCTCGCCGACACCAAAAGATTAGCAGCCCTCGCGGACCGCTCAGGACACAACGACGAACCTCGCGGTCGTATTCCCCGGACTCCCCCGAGCCGGGAGGAGCCGGCGAGCCAGAGAGCCAGGGGCCGAGGCCCCCGAGCCGAGCACGCCCACGGGGACGGACCGACCAAAGGAGACCCGGCGAGACAGGCAGGGCCAAGGGAGACCCGCGACGTCAGGTGAGACGAAGCGAGACGACCGAGCGGGTACCCCCGACCAGGCACCGGCGGAAACATAGACTCGGCCGAGTGAGCAGCCAGACGCCGCCGACGGCGAAGAAGGTTCCCAGCGAGCGCGTGCACCACGGGGACACCGTGGTCGATGACTACGCGTGGCTGACGGTCAAGGACGACCCGGAGGTGGTCGCCTACCTGGAGGCGGAGAACGCCTACACGCAGGAGGCGACCGCCCACCTCAAGCCCCTGCGGGAGACGCTCTTCCAGGAGATCAAGGCACGCACCCTGGAGACCGATCTCTCGGTTCCCACCCGCAAGGGCGGCTGGTGGTACTACTCGCGGACGGAGGAGGGCAAGCAGTACGGCATCCAGTGCCGGGTGGCCGCGGACGGCGAGACGCCGCCCGAGCTGAAGGCCGGGGAGTCGCTTCCCGGCGAGGAGGTCATGCTCGACGGCAACGAGCTCGCCGGAGACTCCGACTTCTTCTCGATCGGTACCAGCTCGGTCAGCCCCGACGGCACCCTGCTGGCCTACTCGACCAACTTCACCGGCGACGAGCGCTTCACCCTGAAGGTGAAGAACCTCGCCACCGGCGAGACCCTCCCCGACGAGATTCCCGGCATCTTCTACGGCGGCGCCTGGTCCGCCGACGGCACGACGTTCTTCTACACGACGGTCGACGAAGCATGGCGGCCCAACCAGGTCCACCGGCACACGATCGGAAGCCCGGCCGAGGACGACGTGCTCGTCCACGAGGAGTCCGACGAGCGGTTCTGGGTCGGCATCGGGCTCAGCCGCAGCGAGCGCTACCTGGTCCTCTCCGCCGGAAGCAAGATCACCAGCGAGGTGCGCATCCTGGAGGCCGACAACCCCTCCGGTGAGTTCCGTGTCGTCAGGCCCCGGGAGACCGGTGTCGAGTACGGCGTCGACCACGCGGGTGACCATTTCCTGGTCCTGCACAACCGGAACGCGGAGAACTTCGAGCTGGCCACCGCGCCCCTCGACGCCCCCGGCGACTGGACGCCGCTCATCGAGCACCGCGCCGACACCCGGCTGCTCGACGTCGACGCCTTCGAGGGCCACACCGTCGTGCACTTCCGCAGGGACGGCCTCACCGGCATCCGCATCCTGCCCCGCGGCGGGGAGGCCTACGAGATCCCCTTCCCCGAGCCGATCTACGACGTCGCCCCTTCCGGCAACCCGGAGTTCGTCACGGGACGGCTGCGGCTCGGCTACACCAGCATGATCACCCCGCCGTCGGTCTACGACTACGACCTGGGCGCGGGCGAGCTGCTCCTGCTCAAGCAGAAGGTGGTGCTCGGCGGTTACGACCCGGCCGACTACGAGCAGTTCCGCGAGTGGGCGACCGCCTCGGACGGCACCCGCGTGCCGATCTCGATCGTCGTCAAAAAGGGCACCGAGCGCCCCGCCCCCACCGTGCTGTACGGCTACGGAAGCTACGAGATCTCGATCGACCCCTCGTTCTCCGTCGCGAGACTCAGCCTGCTCGACCGGGGCTTCGTCTTCGCCGTCGCGCACATCAGGGGCGGCGGTGAGATGGGCCGTCACTGGTACGAGAACGGCAAGTTCCAGCGGAAGAAGAACACGTTCACCGACTTCGTCGCCGCCGCCGAGCACCTCTCCGCCTCCGGCTGGTCGAGCGCGATCATCGCGAGGGGTGGCTCCGCGGGCGGGCTGCTGATGGGCGCGGTCGCCAACCTCGCACCGGAGACCTTCGCGGGCGTGGTGGCGGAGGTGCCGTTCGTGGACGCGCTGAACACGATCCTCGACCCGTCGCTGCCACTGACCGTGATCGAGTGGGACGAGTGGGGCGACCCGCTGCACGACCCCGAGGTGTACACGTACATGAAGTCGTACACGCCCTACGAGAACGTGGACGGCCGGGTGTATCCGCCGATTCTCGCGATCACCAGCCTCAACGACACCCGGGTCTTCTACCACGAGCCCGCCAAGTGGATCGCGAAGCTCCGCGAGGTGGCGCGTGGCGGGCCGTTCCTGCTCAAGACGGAGATGGGCGCCGGACACGGCGGCCGCAGCGGCAGGTACGACTCCTGGCGCGAGGAGGCCTTCACCCTCTCCTGGATCCTCGACACGGCAAAGGTGGCCCAGTGACGTACATCGCGGCGAACGACAGGTACGACGACCGTCAGCCGTACAACAGGGTCGGCAAGAGCGGGCTCAAGCTGCCCGCCGTCTCCCTGGGGCTCTGGCACAACTTCGGCGACGACAAGTCCTTCGAGGTCCAGCGGGACATCCTCAGGAGGGCCTTCGACCTGGGTGTGACCCACTTCGATCTGGCCAACAACTACGGCCCGCCGCCCGGGAGCGCGGAGACCAACTTCGGGCGGCACTTCCGCGAGGACTTCTCCCCGTACCGGGACGAGCTGGTCATCTCCACCAAGGCGGGCTACGACATGTGGCCGGGTCCGTACGGCGAGTGGGGCTCGCGCAAGTATCTGCTGTCCAGCCTGGACCGGTCGCTGGAGCGGATGGGGATCGACTACGTCGACATCTTCTACAGCCACCGGTTCGACCCGGACACCCCGCTTGAGGAGACGATGGGCGCGCTGGACCACGCGGTCCGGTCGGGCAAGGCGCTGTACGCGGGCATCTCGTCCTACTCGCCCGAGCACACCAAGGAGGCGGCGCGGATCCTGCGGGAGATGGGCACGCCGCTACTGATCCACCAGCCCTCGTACTCGATGTTGAACCGGTGGATCGAGGGCGGGCTGCTCGACGTCCTGGAGGAGGAGGGCGTGGGCTGCATCGCGTTCTCGCCGCTGGCGCAGGGCATGCTGACCGACCGCTACCTGAACGGGATCCCCGAGGGGTCGCGAGCCTCGCAGGGGCGCTTCCTCACCCCGGAGATGCTCACCGACGAGACGATGCGGCACATCCGCATCCTGAACGAGATCGCGAGCCGGCGCGGTCAGTCGCTGGCGCAGATGGCGCTGGCGTGGGCGCTGCGCGACAAGCGCGTCACCTCGGTGCTGATCGGCGCGAGCAGCGTCGAGCAGCTGGAGAACAGTCTCTCCGCGGTGGAGAACCTGTCGTTCGACGACAGGGAGCTGGAGACGATCGACAAGGACGCGGTCGACGCGGGCATCAACATCTGGGCCAGATCCAGCGAGGCCTGACCCCACCCCGCCCGTCCGCGCGTTTCCGAGGAGGCCGCCGGTCCAGGTGACCGGCGGCCTCCGCCTGTCCGAACCGTCCTCGAAAGCCGTTACAGAAGCCCGAGACGAACGCGGAGCGGGTCAGAGCGCCTCGTGTCGCTGCAGGTACGTGAACGAGGCCCAGCCGGGCAGGACCGGCAGCCAGAAGGTGAGCAACCGGAACAGCAGCACGGCCGGGGCCGCCACCTCGCGTGGTACGCCCGCCAGGGTGAGGCCGGCCGTGAGAGAGAACTCGACGGCTCCGAGCCCGCCGGGGGTCGGGGCGGCCGAGCCGATGGCGTTGCCCGCGAGGAAGACGATGGCGACGGCGGCGAAGTTGATGGAACCCCCGAAGGCGCGGACACAGGCGTCCAGGCACATCACGAAGGACAGGGTGAGCATCAGGGTGCCGCCGAAGCCCTCGATGATCTTCTGGGGTGACTGGAGGATGTCGAGCAGACGCGGGACGACGCCGGAGAACAGTGAGCGGAGCCGTGCGGTGATCAGTCGGCGCAGGCGCGGGACACTCACCGCGACCAGGGTCAGTACGGCCACGGCGAGCAGCGTGATCACGAGCGTGCGCGACGGGGTGAACGACGAGGCGGTGTTGGAACCGGTGATGTAGGCGAAAAGCAGCAGCAGGGCGACGTGGAAGGCGAGCCCGATGAGCTGGGAGGCCCCTACGCTGGCCACCGCCTGCCCCGGAGGGATACCTCGTTTTTGCAGGTAGCGGGTGTTGACCGCGACCCCGCTCACCGCGGCGGGCGCGACGAGCTTGACGAACGACCCGGCGAACTGGGCGAGAACGGTACGGCCGAGGGGCAGCTTCTCCGGGACGAACCCCCTCAGCATGAGGGCGGCGGCGACGTAGCTCAGCATCGCCCCGGCCAGCGCCACTCCGGTCCAGCTCCACTTGGCCGACGTGATCATGTTGAGGTTGATCTGGGTCAGGTAGTAGACCAGGAAGTACGCGGCGAACGCGGTGCCGATGATGGTGATCAGGGTCCGGGGACGGAAGCGCTCCAGGCGCACCTCCTCGGCCTCGACCTTCGGCTTGAGCTCGACGATCCGGTCGCGGATCTCGGTGAGCAGCTCCTTGTTCCTGGTGAGCGCGGCCCTGGTCTCGCGGGTCAGCGCGATCCGCTGGAGCAGGGGGAGCGCGTCGGCGAGCACGCCGGACCCCGCCACGGCCGCGGCGGCGGCGACCGCCCGCTGGGCACCGACGCGCAGGCTGAGGTAGGTGAGCAGCTGGGCGACGTCGAGACGGAGCAGCAGGTCACCGGCGGCGATCTCGCCGCTGCGGGCGTCCATCAGGACGACCCGGCCGTCGCCGTCGACGTGGATGCTGTCGCCGGTCAGTCTCCGGTGGGCGAGCCGCTGGACCTGCAGCAGCAGGACCTGCTCCCAGATCTGGGCGAGCAGGTTGTCGTCGATCTCGTTGTCGGGGATGCTGTCGAGCGCGCGGGTGGGAACGTGCTCGTAGGCGAGCAGGGCGGCCTCGCTGCCGATCTCGCTGGTGGCGACGAGCCTGGGGGTGCTCGCTCCGGCCGCCTGCGCGGCGTACGCCATGAGGGCCTCGCGCTCCAGCTCGGCGCGGAGCGAGCGGATGGCCTTGCGGCGGGTCTCGGTGTTGAGGCGCATGCGCCGCCAGAGGCGGTAGAGCACGCCGGCGACCTGACGGTCACGGTCGAGGACGGTGACGTCGAGGCGGCTGCCGTCCCTGAGGTCGACGGCGTAGCGGCGGCTGCTCTGGTGGTCGTCGTCGAGCCTGCGGGCCTTGACGGGGACGAAACCCAGCTTGCGGAGCGCCGTGACGACCGTGCTGCCCGGGGGGCGGGTGTTGGGGCTGCCCACGCCGTACAGGGTGGCGTAGCCGACGGCCAGCCCGATCAGGATGGAGACGACGATGCCGAGGATCGTCGCGGCGAGCCCTGCGAACAGGGCGACGGCGTTGAGCGCGACCGCGCTCCACAGGGCCGCCCGCCAGGTGGGGCGGCGGGATATTCGCACCGCGGTGACGTAGGCGATGATCGGGGTGAGCAGGGTGTTGATCGGCTCGACCCCGGCCCGCCCACCGGTCAGCAGGACCCGCAGGTCCTCGGGACCGGCCTTGAGGATCCACTCGCCGAGCGCGAAGGAGAACACCATCGCGGCGGTCGCCGCGAAGAGCCCCTCGGCCACCCTGAGGCCGTCGCGGTGGAGCACTCTCTCGATGGCGAAGGCGACGGGCACGCCGAGCATGGCCGACGCGCTCAGCACCCCGGCCAGACCGCTGAGCAGGAACGGTGCCCGGCTGGTGCCGTCGGCGACGTCGCCCTCCAGGCCGTTCAGGGTCTTCTTGGCGACGAGGGCGAGCAGGACCACGGCCGTGAGCACAAGCAGGGTCGCCAGGAACCGCAGCAGGTCGGAGGGGCGGCGGATCCGCTGCGGGAGCAGCGGCTCGACGACGTGCACGGCGAGATCGCCGTCTGTCGGCGGCCGTGTGCCGTCGACGGACGCCGTTTCGTCCAGTTCCTTGATTTCCGTCACCGCCTGCGATTCTGCATGTTCCGCATTACAGGTGCGTCACCGATCTTCTCGTTGAGTGTTCACAATCAGAGTCATGCGTATCTCGGTCGCCTCTGACAGTCTTGACGGTGTGGCCTCCATCTTGGTCTCCGAAATCGAAAAACGAGGCCACATGGTGATACCTCACGGCGCCCTGGCCGACGAGCGGGCCGACTGGGCGTGGTGCTGTGCGCGTGCCGCCGGAGACGTGGCCTCGGGGGCGGCCGATCAGGCGATCGTGTGCTGCTGGACCGGGACGGGCGCGTCGATCGCGGCGAACAAGGTGCCCGGCGTACGGGCCGCGCTGTGCGCGGACGCGGTCACGGCGGACGGGGCACGTCGCTGGAACGACGCCAACGTGCTGGCGATCAGCCTCCGGTTGATCTCCGCCCCCCTGCTCGGGGAGATCCTGGACGCCTGGTTCGCGGGGAGTCCCAGCCTCGACGAGGGAGACCGGGCGAACACAGCGTACCTGTCACAGATGGAGAATTGACCGTTCTACCTGCGAGAACAATCAATTCGATGGGTGAAGGACTGGAAGGCTGAACAACATGTTCCGTCACCCGCTCGCGTCCCGCCGAGTCGCGTCCGAGGGGCGGGAAGCCCCTTCCGTCGTCCCCAGGAAGTTGATGACCGCGATCACCATGGTCTCGGTCCTGTCCCTGGCCGCGGTGTCCGCCGCGACCCCCGCCCCGGCCGACGCGGCACCCGTCACGGGAGGCCCGGCAGCCATCGTGGGAGGCCCGGCACCCTTCACAAAGGGCTCCGCAGCCGTCACAGGAGGCTCGGGACCCGTCGCGGCCGACGCGGCACCCCTCGCGGGAGGCGACGACTCCGGGAGAGCCGCCGGGTCCGTCATCCCGGCCGGCGCGGCACCTGTTTCCGGGGGCGGCGACTCCGCGCCGCCGGCCGGAAGCCCTCTGCCGCCGGAGGCGAAGGCGTTCGGGGCGTCGATCAAACTCGCCGCCCTCAGGGGGCACCTGGAAAGGCTCCAGAGCATCGCCGACGCCAACGGCGGCACCCGGGCGGCGGCCACACCCGGCTACGCCGCCTCGCTCGCCTACGTCGCGGACAAGCTCCGCGAGGCCGGATACCGGCTCACCTCGCAGGAGTTCAAGATCTCCTTTTTCCGCGAGGTCACCACACCCGTGCTCAAGCGGACACGGCCCCTGGCCAAGAGGTACGTGCCCGGCACCGACTTCAGGACCATGACGTACTCCGGCTCGGGGGAGGTGACGGCCCCGGTGCAGGCGGTCGACCTGGTCCTGCCGCCGAGGAAGGGACAGGAATCCACCTCGGGGTGCGAGGCGGGCGACTTCTCCAGATTCGTCCGGGGCAACGTCGCGCTGATCCAGCGCGGCACCTGCAGCTTCCAGGCCAAGGCGGAACGGGCCGAGGCCGCCGGCGCGTCCGGTGTGATCATCTTCAACGACGGCAGGGCAGGTGAGGGAGCCGACAACCACAAGGCCCTGTTCGGTGGCTCGATCAACACCTCCACCGTGCGCATCCCGGTCGTCAGCGCCGACTTCGCGACCGGTGAGCAGCTGGCTGCCCGGGGAACGACGGTGGCACTCGTCGTGCAGACCGAGATCGCCCCCGACCGCAGGACACGCAACCTCATCGCCGAGAGCCCCTGGGGGGACCCCGACAGAGTCGTCATGCTCGGCGCCCACCTGGACAGCGTCATGATGGGCCCCGGCGTCAACGACAACGGCTCGGGCACCGCCGGCATCCTGGAGACGGCGCTGGCGGCGAAGTCGCTGCGGACGAAGAACAGGCTGCGCTTCGCCTTCTGGGGCGCCGAGGAGCTGGGCCTGCTCGGGTCGAAGTACTACGTGTCCGCCCTGACCCCCGCGGAGCGGGCGAAGGTCAAGCTCTACCTGAACTTCGACATGATCGCCTCACCGAACTACGTTTTCGGGATCTACGACGGCGACTCGTCAGGCAACGTGATCAGCGCGACCCCTCCTCCCGGCTCCGGCCAGATCGAGAAGCTCTTGCAGGCGTACTTCGAGGCGGTGGGCGAGCCGTACCAGGACGCCGATTTCAGCGGCCGATCCGACTACGGCCCCTTCATCGGGATCGGCATCCCCGCCGGCGGCCTGTTCACCGGCGCGGAGGGCCTCAAGAGCACCGAGGAGGCCAAAAAGTTCGGCGGCACCGCCGGGGTCGCGTACGACAAGTGCTACCACCAGGCGTGCGACACCATCGCCAACATCAACGACAAGGCCCTGTTGGTGAACAGCGGCGCGATCGCGGCGTCGGCGTTCACCTACGGGTACGCCGAGGACCTCCCCCACGCTCCCAACAGCCCGCCGGATGCCGGTGATTCCAGGGGCTCCAGGGGTTCCAAGGGCTCCGGGGTGCCCGGCGTGCCAGGCAAGGGGGCCGTCGTCCCCGGCAGGCCGGGCACCGGCGCGGGCGGCCTGGAATCCGGCCACGACCACGAGCACGGCGGCCTCCTCAGGTAACACGGGGGTCGCGTGGCGTACGGCCACGCGGGTGCGGGGGGCCGGACACGGGATACGGCGGGATACGGAGGAGCCGGGGCGCGGGGTGCCGGGCGGAGCGCGGAGATGCGGGCCCCTGGACGCGGGACGCGGAAGAGGGCACGGCTCGATCCGGCCATGGCGACCGTCGGACCGATCCTGCGTGCCCCCACGTGGGGGGCACGGTTAAAGTCGGGGCATGTCGTCAGGCGAATTGCGAGTGCTGGGGGCGTGCCCGCTGGACTGCCCGGACACCTGCTCCTGGGTGGTGACCGTCCAGGACGGCAGTGCCGTCAAGATGCGCGGCAACCCGGACCATCCGTACACCCGGGGTGCGCTCTGTGTGAAGGTGAACCGCTACCTGGAGCACACCGGGGCGGCCGACCGCATCCTGCACCCGATGCGGCGGGTCGGCCCCAAGGGGTCCGGCCGATTCCAGCGGATCAGCTGGGACGAGGCCCTGGAGGAGATCTCCGTACGGCTGCGCGGCATCGTCGACGAGCACGGCGGCGAGGCGATCTGGCCCTACGTGGGCACCGGAACGCTGGGATACGTCCAGGGGTCGGAGGGGATCGCCGGGAGGCGGTTCTGGAACGTCCTCGGGGCGTCGAAGCACTTCCTGAACATCTGCTCCTCGGCAGGAAACTTCGGGCTGCGGCAGGTCTACGGCACGCCGGGCGGCATGGATCCCGAGACGTTCGCACTGTCCAGGCTCATCCTGCTGTGGGGAACGAACACGCTGACGACCGGGCACCACCTGTGGAAATTCATCCAGGACGCCCGCGCGGCCGGGGCGCACCTGGTGGCGATCGACCCGATCCGCACCCGCACCGCCGAGCAGGCCGACGAGCACCTGCCGATCCGGCCGGGCACCGACGCCGCCCTCGCCCTGGGGCTGATGAACGTCGTCCTCGCCGAGGGTGCCGAGGACCGCGACTACCTGGAGAACCACACGAACGGCTGGGAGAACCTCCGCGAGGAGATCCTGCGCCACCCTCCGGCGCGCGTGGCGGAGATCACCGGGCTGCCCGAGGCCGACATCCGGGCCCTGGGGACGCGTCTGGCGCGTACGCGGCCCACCGGGATCCGGGCCACCATGGGCATGCAGCGGCACGCGGGCGGCGGCACCGCGATGCGCACGATCGCCTCCATCCCCGGCGTGACGGGCGACTGGCGCCACCCGGGCGGCGGGATCGTGTACTCCACCAGCGGGCACATCCACCTGAACATCGACACCCGCGACGACCTGCTCCCCGGCCCTGTCCGCACGCTCACGATGACGCGGCTCGCCGACGAGCTGGACGAGTCGGTCAAGTGCCTGTGGGTGTACGCGGCCAACCCGATGGGCTCCACCTCCGGCCAGAACCGGATCCGCGAGAGGCTGCTGCGCGAGGACCTGTTCACCGTCGTGATGGAGCAGTTCCCGACCGACACCGTCGACTACGCCGACATCGTCCTTCCCGCCACCATGCAGATCGAGCACGCCGACCTGCACGCGGGCTATGGGCACATGTACCTGATGTGGAACGAGCCCGCCGTCGAGCCGCCCGGCGAGTGCCTGTCCACCACCGAGACGTTCCGCCGCCTGGCGCGGCACATGGGGCTCACCGAGCCGTCCCTGTACGACTCCGACCTGGAGCTGGCCGAGGAGCTGCTCACCTCGGGGCACCCGTCCTTGGAGGGGATCACCCTCGACCGGCTGCGCAAGGAGGGCTGGGTCCGCCTCAACGTCCCCCGGCCGTTCGTGCCGTTCACCGACGGCTTCCCGACGCCCTCGGGCCGGATGGAGTTCGGCTCGGGACCGGCCTACGTCCCCCCGCACACGGCCTCGGCCACGCCGGGGCCGTACCCGCTCGCGCTCATCACGCCCGCCTCCCACACCTTCCTGAACACCACCTTCGGCAACAACCCCGAGCTGCTGAGGCGCTCGAAGGGCCCGCGCGTCCTGGTCAACCCCGAGGACGCCTCGCGGAGAGGGTTGAGCGAGGGGCAGCGAGCGCGGGTGTTCAACGACGAGGGCGAGTTCGAGGCCGTGGTCGAGATCACCGAGAGGGTACGGCCCGGCGTGGTCGCGTCCGCCAAGGGACACTGGCGCAAGCTCAGCCCGGGGGGCGCGACGGCGAACGCCGTGGTGGCCGCCCGTGACGCCGACATGGGCCGGGGCGCGGTCTACCACGACAATCTGGTCGAACTCGCCCCCTGCGCCACCACGGAATGACCGGCGGTCCCAGGGGGACGACTCCGGGGACGAGTCAGGGTTACTCCCCGATGTGGGCAAGGGGAGGCGAGGGGCACCCTGGAGGCATGAACGACGAACTGACTCGACGTGACGAGATGTCCCTCGCCGGAGCGGCGCTGCGCGGTGCTCCCTGGAAGGCCGCGGCGGTGACCGGCGGCGCGGTGGCGGCGGTCAGCCTGGGGCTGGACCTGCTCACCGGGGATCTGGATCTTACGTGGGCGATGGCGGTCGGTATCGGCCTGTTCTCGCTCATCGCGGCCATCGGCGCGATCAGCAAGCCCGACGTCGGCGACCGGGTCACCCGGCAGGCCCGGCTCTGGGCGCTGCGCCACCCCTGGAGGTTCTCCCTCTATCCCGCGCTCGGCTCCGCGATCCTGCTGTATCCGGTGCAGCTCGTCCTCGACCGTGAGGGTGTGTTCGGGGCGGCGCTGGACGCGCTCCAGGGGGGTGTCGTGGTCTATCTGATCACGGCGATCGTCGCCCTCACGCTCAAGGGACGTGGCCAGACCTCGCTCCCCGGTGGCCGCTGAACCCCGCGGCCCGGCCGTCCGGATCCTGGGCGACCGTCTGGCTCCCGGCGAGCGTTCAAGGTCCCGGCGAGTGCCCAAGGCCTCCGGTGGACGTCCGGGCTCCCAGTGGGTTCAGGGTCTCCGGTAGACGTCCAGGGTCCCGGTGGGCGTCCAGGACCCAGCGAGCGGCCTGGGCGTGCGTGTCGCCCGGTCTCGCGGCCCGGCTGAGCCTTTCCGCGTGACCGGGCCAAGGGCGTCCGGGGACGCTAGACCCTCTCGTGCTCGGCGCGGCAGACGCAGAACTCGTTGCCCTCTGGGTCGAGCATCGTGACCCAGCCGCCGCCTTCGGGGTCGCGATGGTCCTCGGAGATCGTGGCGCCGAGCCCGGCCAGACGCTCGACCTCCTCGTCGCGGGTGGTGCCCGCGGAGCCGGTGAGGTCCAGGTGGACGCGGTTCTTGACCGCCTTGTCCTCGGGGACCTTGATGAACAGCAGGTCGACCCTGTCTCCCTGGAGAAGGACCTCGTCGTCGTTCTTCTCCGTATCCGGGTGGAGCTTTCCACCGGTGGCGTCGCGCCAGAAGGTCGCCAGCTCGTACGGCTGGGCGCAGTCGAAGGTCACGCAGTGAACGTCAATCATCGCTCCACCCAACCCGACACCACCAAAGCCGTCAAGCCGGTTTCCGGATAGCCCGATTCGGTTGCGGCGGGTCACGCCGTCGAACCTACGCGTTTCGGTTCTCGCCGGACGCGTCGCCGGGTGCGCCGGACGCGTCGCCGGACGTACGCGTCTCGGTTCTCGCCGGTCGAATGGCCGGACGTACCGGTCGGGTTGCCGAGCGTACGGAGCGTGGCGCCGGATGTACGCGTACAGCCCGCCGGGACGTCCGGGTACGCGGTCAGTGGCCGCCGGCGGCGAGGTTGAGCCCGACGACGCCCGCGACGATGAGCAGGATCGAGGCGATCTTGAGGGCCGACGCGTCCTCGCCGAGGGCGACGATGCCGAGCGTGGCGGTGCCGACGGCTCCGATACCCGTCCAGACGGCGTAGGCCGTACCGACCTCCAGGCTCTTCAGACCCAGGGCGAGCAGGCCGAAGCTGAACGCGCCGAAGACCAGGAAGCCGACGCTCGGCAGCGGCACGGAGAATCCGTTGCTCAACTTGAGTGAGTACGCCATCGCGACTTCGAAGAGACCGGCGACCACGATGAAGATCCAGGCCATGACAACTCCTCCTTGATCAGGAGCGTCGTCTTTGCCTACCGGGTACGGCGCGTCTCGTCCGGAAACGCTCCTTTTGAGCGTTGTGACAGTGGAACATAGCCGAACCTCACTTTGATTCCCACCAGATTGTGAACCACTGGTCGCGGGGCACCGGCCACATGTCCAGCTCGACCACCGCCGCGATGACCTCGTTCGCCCGCTCCCGCCCGAGGCAGAGCCTGCGGCAGGCGCTCTCGGCGAGGTCTTCCAGGCGGGTGAAGCGGGGCAGCGGGGCCACGCGCCGCTCGTGGTGAACCTCGTGGCCGAGCCCTTCCGCGATGGCGATCACGTCGTGGGCCGTGGGCCCGCTGGGGCGGGTGATGCCGTGGAAGTGCTGCCAGAGGGGGTTGAGCCAGCTCATCGGGTGCCGCCCGGTGAGCTCCAGGACGACCCGGACGCGGGCGTGGCGGGTGAGCTCGGCGAGGAACCCCGCCAGTTCGGGCACGTTGTAGACGACGTGGGCACAGACCGCGACGTCCGCCACCGGTGTCCGCGCCGCCACGTCGGGCCAACGGCCGTTGACGACGAGGGCGGGAACGCCGAGCACCTCGGCCCTGACGGCCAGCTCGGCGAGCATCGCCTCCGAGGTGTCGACCGCGATCAGCCGCCCCAGGTCCCGGCCCAGCGGCAGGGAGGCGGCCCCGGTCCCCGCGCCGACGTCCAGCACGCTCCCGCCGGGTGGGAGCGCCTCGGCGATCCGCGCCAGAGTGGGTCCCTCGGGGGCCGCGAGGGCGAGGTCGGTGCGCTCGGCGAACCTGGCGGGAGAGTGACCCCAGGGATCGGCCGGCGCCCTCGCCGCGATCTCCTCGGGAATGCTCCACATCCCGAGGTCGGCCCGCCACTGATCGTCCATGGGAAGAGCCTAGAAGAGCTCTCCCCTCCCCGTCGATCGGCACCGCCTGAGCGTCGTTCCAGCAGTACGGCGGCGTGATGAACGTCCCAGTCAAGGGTGTTTTCTAGGGGTTACCCACGGGTAGCATTACAGGTAACGTTACTGACGAGTATGGAAAGTTCCGGATCCCCCGGTTTCAAGGAGCAGACCCCATGGGCCACTACAAGAGCAATGTCCGTGACCTGGAGTTCAACCTCTTCGAGGTCTTCGGACGCCGGGACATCCTGGGCACCGGTCTTTACGCCGATCTGGACGAGGATGTCGTGCGGAGCCTGCTCGACGAGGTCAACCGCCTCGCCACGGGCGTGCTCGCCGACTCCTTCGAGGAGGGCGACCGCACCCCGCCGGTGTTCGACCCCGCCACCGGGACGGTGACGATGCCGGAGGGCTTCAAGAAGTCCTTCGCCGCCTACCGTGACGCCGGCTGGACCAACCTCAGTCTCCCCGCCGAGCTCGGCGGCCCCGGTCTGCCCAGCAGCGTGAGCTGGGCACTGGCCGAGATGGTCCTCGGCTCGAACCCGGCCATCTGGATGTACTCCAGTGGCCCGGCCTTCGCCCACGTGCTCCACGTGATCGGCACCGAGGAGCAGAAGCGCTACGCCGAGCTCGCCATCGAGAAGCAGTGGGGCGCCACCATGGTCCTCACCGAGCCGGACGCCGGCTCCGACGTGGGCGCCGGCCGCGCGAAGGCCGTGCGTCAGGACGACGGCACCTGGCACATCGAGGGCGTGAAGCGCTTCATCACCAGCGCCGAGCACGACCTGTCCGACAACATCTTCCACCTCGTGCTCGCCCGCCCCGAGGGGCACGGCGTCGGCACCAAGGGCCTGTCGATGTTCCTGGTCTCGAAGTACCACGTGGACCTGGAGACCGGCGAGCTCGGCGAGCGCAACGGCGTGTACGTCACCAACGTCGAGAAGAAGATGGGCCTCAAGGTCTCCACGACCTGCGAGCTCACCTTCGGCGGCGAGCACCCGGCCGTGGGCACGCTCATCGGCGAGGTGCACGAGGGCATCAAGCAGATGTTCATGATCATCGAGCACGCCCGGATGATGGTCGGCTCGAAGGCGATCGCGACGCTCTCCACCGGCTACCTCAACGCCCTCGAATACGCCAGGCAGCGGGTGCAGGGCGCCGACCTCACCCAGATGGCCGACAAGTCGGCCCCGCGCGTGACGATCACCCACCACCCGGACGTACGCCGGGAGCTGATGCTCCAGAAGTCGTACGCCGAGGGCATGCGCGCCCTGGTCATGCTCGCCGCCACCTACCAGGACGACGTGCTGATCGCCGAGCACGAGGGCCGCAGGAACGAGCACGCCGAGGCGATGAACGACCTGCTGCTCCCGCTGGTCAAGGGTGTCGGCTCCGAGCGCTCGTACGAGCTGCTCGCCCGCTCGCTGCAGACCCTGGGCGGGTCCGGCTACCTGCAGGACTACCCGATCGAGCAGTACATCAGGGACGCGAAGATCGACTCCCTGTATGAGGGCACCACCGCGATCCAGGGCCTGGACCTGTTCTTCCGCAAGGTCCTGCGCAACCAGGGGGTCGCCCTCGGCTCGCTGTACGACGACGTGAAGGCCTTCGCCGCCTCCGAGGCGGGCAACGGGCGGCTGAAGGAGGGGCGCAAGCTCCTGGACGAGGCCGCCGACGAGGTCAAGGCGATGGCCGACACGATGGCGGGCTGGGCGATCGGCTCGCTGGAGACCCCGCAGGAGGTCTACAAGGTCGGCCTCAACACCACCCGGTTCCTGCTCGCCCTGGGCGACCTGGTGATCGGCTGGCTGCTGCTGCGCCAGGCCGAGGTGGCCCTGGCCGCGCTCGGCTCGACCGCCGCGGGGAGCGACCACGCCTTCTACAGCGGCAAGGTCTCCGCGGCCTCGTTCTTCGCGCAGACCGTCCTGCCCCGCATCGCCGCCGAGCGCCGCACGCTCGACGCCACGGACCAGGATCTGATGGAACTGCCGGAAGAGGCCTTCTGACCCGCCTTATCCCGGCCTGACACCGGCCTGACCCGGTCTGGGCCTGTCGGTTCAGGCCGCGTGATCACCTGCTCCCGCGGCAGGCACGACGAGGGACCGGCCCCGTTCTCACGGGGCCGGTCCCTCGTCCGTTTCCGCTTCTCCGCAAGGACGAATCACCGCGAAGTCATTGACATCGGCCATCTGTTATTCTCATACTGAGTTTGTCTCAATTTGAGAAGGACATGGAATGGATGAATCGGAGTTCCTCGCCGGCTATGACCCTCGGGCATACCCGGCGGTCGCGGTGACGGTCGACGTGGTGGCGCTCACCATTCGCGGGGGCGGGTTGCGCGTTCTGCTGATCAGGCGGGCCGAGCAACCCTATGCGGGGCTGTGGGCGCTACCCGGAGGATTCATCCGGCCGGGAGAGGACCTGCCACAGGCCGCGGCGCGGGAGCTGGCCGAGGAGACGGGGCTGTCCGACCTGTCCGGGCCATTGGGTCGAATCCACATCGAGCAGCTCGCCAGCTACGGGGCGCCCGAGCGTGATCCGCGGATGAGGGTCGTGTCGATCTCCTACCTCGCCTTCGCCCCCGACCTGCCCGATCCCCAGGCAGGCTCGGACGCGGCCGACGCCTCCTGGCACTCGGTCGACAAGCTTCCTGAGCTCGCGTTCGACCACGACCGCATCCTGGCGCACGGGCTGGAGCGGGCGCGCGGCAAGCTGGAGTACACCCCGCTCGCCACCGCGTTCGCCGGTGAGAGGTTCACGATCTCCGAGCTGCGCGGCGTCTACGAGACGGTCTGGGGAGTGCAGCTGCACGCGGGCAACTTCCACCGCAAGATCCTGTCGGTGCCCGGCTTCGTGGAGAGCACCGGCGAGACCACCGAGAGCGGCGGGGCCAGGGGCGGGCCGCGCGCCAAGCTCTACCGGGCCGGTGACGCCCGGCTCCTGCACCCCGCCCTGCTGCGACCGGCCAGGGAGGAGCAGATCCGATGACCACGGCCGAGGCGATCGCGCTGGTGACCGCCGCTCACACGCCCGAGGACCTGTTCGGCGAGGGCTCCCCCCACCGGGCGTACCGGAGGCTCGCGAGGCTGCTCCACCCCGACCTCGCGTCGGGAGCGGAGGCCGCCGTGGCGTTCACCCGGCTGGCGGAGCTGTGGGCGGCCCGCGAGGGAGCCTCGGAGCGGGCCAAGGAGACGGTGATCACCACCAGGCGGGGCACCTACCGGGTCGGGGGCGTCTTCCGCCGGGGCGCGTCGGCCGTGCTCTACGAGAGCGGCACCGACACGCTGCTCAAACTCCCGCGCAGCCACGCGGACAACGACCTCATGCGCCGTGAGGCGGAGTCACTGAAGACGATCGCGCACGACGGCGACCCGCTGCTCCTGCCGTACGTGCCCCGTCTGGTGGAGTCGTTCCGGCACCGCTCGGAGGGGGTCGAGCGGCAGGCCAACGTGATCAGCCGGGTGCCGGACGGGTTCCTGAGCCTGGACGAGGTCCGGCGGCGCCGGCCGGTGCTGGACGTGCGGGACGCGGCGTGGATCTGGCGGCGGCTGCTGGTGGCCGTCGGCGCGGCTCACCGGGCGGGGGTCGTGCACGGAGCGGTTTTCGGGCACCACGTCCTCGTCCACCCGCTCGACCACGGTCTGGTGCTCGTCGACTGGAGTCAGTCGGTCCCGCTCGGCACCCCGATCACCGCCCTGGTGGCCAGGCACCGCGACGACTATCCGCCCTGGGTCCTGGCCAGAAGGCCCGCGACCCCGGCCACCGACATCCACCTCGCCACCCGCTGCGTGGCCGCCCTCATGGGCGACCGCGTCCCCACCCCGGTCAGGCACTTCGTCCGGGGCAGCCTGCTCAGCCCGCCGAACGACGCCTGGCGGCTCCTGGGAGAGCTCGACGACCTGCTCGACGACCTGTACGGGCCGAGGAAATACCGGCCGCTCCATCTCTGACCCTCGAAATCTCCGACCCTCGAAACCTTCGACTCCCAGAACGACCTTCGAAACGACCTTGACGACCTTGACGACCTCAGGAACGACCTCATAGAACGTTCCACCCCTGATCCGAGGAGATCCCCCGTGGGAAGCGGAATCTGGTCCACCGACGTCTACTCCGCCGCCGCGAGCTACCGCGCGGCCAAGGGTTCGAGCGCCTTCGCCTACAGTGACAGCGGCGCCCGCTCCGCTCACCCCGACCTCGACCCGCACAAGGTGGCGCTCCGCGAGAGCCGCGACTCCGACGAGCACCCCAACTCCCTCGCCGTGGCCGTCCTGTTCGACGTGACCGGCTCGATGCGCGGGGTGCCCCGCACCCTCCAGACCAAGCTGCCCGACCTGCTCGGACTGCTGCTCCGCAAGGGGTACGCCACCGACCCGCAGATCCTCTTCGGTGCGATCGGCGACGCCACCTGCGACCGTGCCCCCCTTCAGGTCGGCCAGTTCGAGTCCGACAACCGGATGGACGAGCACCTGGGCAAGATCCTGCTTGAGGGCGGGGGCGGCGGCCAGATGTCCGAGTCGTACGAGCTGGCGATGTACTTCATGGCCAGGCACACCTCGATCGACTGTTTCGAGAAGCGTGGCCGCCGGGGTTACCTGTTCATCATCGGCGACGAGCTGCCCTATCCGCAGGTCAAGCGGCGCGAGGTCGAGAAGGTGGTCGGCGAGCGGCTCCGGCGCGACATCCCGACCAAGGACCTCGTCGCCGAACTGACCAGGATCTACGACGTCTACTACATCCTCCCCGCCGGATCGAGTTACGCCGGGGACAGCCGGGTGCTCGCCGCCTGGCGCGAACTGCTCGGCCAGAACGTGCTGGAGCTGGACGACCTGGACGCGGTCTGCGAGACCATCGCGCTCACCGTCGGCCTCGGCGAGGACGCCATCGACCTGCGAGAAGGGCTGGACGACCTCGACGAGATCGGCTCGAACGCCGGGAGCGCCGTGGGCAAGGCCCTCGCCAAGCTCGACCGGGGCACCCTCGTGGTGTCCGACGGGCTCGACCTGGGCGGCGACAGCGGCGTGATGCGGCTCTGAGAACCTCCCCGCCGTGCGGCGGCCACCGCGAAAAGCGGCGGGGAGTGCCACCACGAAGGGAGACGGTTCCTCCCCGGCGGGACGAAACCCGCCGGGGAGGGGCCTCGACGGACCTCGGCGGAGGAGACCGTCCCGGCGCCTTCGATGACGGGGACGTTCGAGGAGCCTCCGGCGGAAGAGACCGACGGCTCCGACGGAGGGGCCGGCAAGGGCATCCGGCTGAAAAGACCGGCCGGAGAACGGCTCGTCCGGGAGAGAAGCAGCGGAAGGGGAGACGAGGGTGAACGGGTGGCCGTATGCGTGAGCACGTGATCGTGACCGACCTTGGGTACGGCGACGCGGGAAAGGGCACCGTCGTCGACTGGCTCTGCGCCCGCGAGCCCGTCCAGGCGGTCGTCAGGTTCAACGGGGGCGCGCAGGCGGGGCACAACGTCGTCCTGCCCGACGGGAGACACCACACGTTCGCGCAGTTCGGGTCGGGCACGTTCAGAGGCGTGCCGACCCACCTGTCCAGGTTCATGGTCGTGGATCCGCTCTCGCTGGCCGGGGAGGCGGCCCATCTGGAGGCGTTGGGCGTCCCCGACCCGTTCCGCCTGCTCTCCGTGGACCGGGACGCCCTGCTCGCCACGCCGTACCACGTGGCGGCGGGGCGGGCCAGGGAGCTGGCGCGCGGTGAGGACCGGCACGGGTCGTGCGGGATGGGCGTCGGGGAGACGATGGCCTACGCCCTGGAGCACCCCGATCTCGCGCCGGTCGCGGGCGACTGCGAGGAACCTGTCCGGCTCACCCGCAAGCTGCGCGCGCTCCGCGACGCCCTCGGCGGGAGCGGGCCGCCCGTGCAGGACTGCGTCGACGCCTACCGGGCGTTCGCCGAGCGGGTGATCCTGGTCGGCTCCTCGTTCATGGCGGCGCTGCTGCGCAGGCGGCCCGTGGTCTTCGAGGGGGCACAGGGCGTGCTGCTCGACGAGTGGCACGGCTTCCATCCGTACACCACCTGGAGCACGACGACCTTCGCCAACGCGCTGGAGTTGCTCGACGGGGTGCCCGCCACCCGGCTGGGCGTGCTGCGGACCTACACCCCGCGGCACGGCCCGGGACCGCTCGTCACCGAGGACGCGGCGCTCGCGCCGCCCGAGGCGCACAACGGGGCCGGTCCCTGGCAGGGCCCCTTCCGCGTCGGCCACTTCGACGCGGTGGCCCACCGCTACGCGCTCGCGGTCTGCGGCGGGGCCGACGCCCTCGCGCTCACCCACCTGGACGCGCCGGTGTCGCGAATGTGCGTCTCGTACGAGATCGGCGAGCTTCCCGTGGGCGTGACGGGCGACCTCGACGGGCAGGCCCGGCTCACGGAACGGCTTCTGGAACCGCTGACGGGGGCCGGGCCGCGCTACGCCGACGGGATCGACGACTGGCCCGCGGCGGTGGCCGAGGCCCTCGGGGTGCCGGTGTGGCTCGGCTCGTCGGGACCCACCGCCGCAGACAAGGTCCTTCTCGGTGGTGTGATCACGCCGGAAAGGGTATGACCAATCCCGGACTCTCTCTTTGCCTGGCGTACAGCCTTACCCGGAGGAACTCATGGGTGTCGGGGTCAGTATCTTCTTTCTCACGCTCGGCGCCATCCTCCGCTTCGCCATCGATCCCGACGTCCTCGGCGAGGCGGTGCACATCGACGTGATCGGCCTGATCTTCATGATCGTCGGTGCTGTCGGTATCGTGCTGAGCATCGTGATGTCCCCCAAGCGCGGGCACACGTCCGAGGATCGCCTGATGCACCGCGAGAACCACCCGCCGGAGGTCTAGGACCTCCGGGGGACCTTTGGCCGTGCCGGCTGTGTCTTCTCAGACCTCGAACTGCACCGCCGCCCGCGAGGCCACGATCGGCTTGATGTGATCGGTGACCACGGCCTGGTGCAGCGGGTGGTCGCGGTAGACGAGGAAGTCGTCGGCACTGTCGAAGTCCGCGACGACGGCGAACTGGTGGTTGCCGGGGTTCACGCCCGCGTCGGAGCCGATGGTGTAGGAGCGGATCTCGGTGATGGCTCCGGGCAGCTTGGCGAGCTCCGTGGCGACCCTGACCCTCTGCTCCTCGGTGGCCTCTTCCGTCCAGGTGAACAGCACGACATGCCGGAACATGATCTTCCCTTCCCTCGGGTATCCCAGGTGCCCTGAGCGCCCGGCCAGCGTACGGCCAGACGCGCCGGGACGCGGCGGCGCCCCCACGGCACGGGATGGCGCCGGACCCGTACGCGGACCCGCTCTCACGCGGGGACGGCGTGGACCTGCGGGCACGGGAGTCCTCCGTCACGCCGGACGGAGGACTCGGATACGGGAGCCCGTCCTCACGCGGGACGCGACGTGGACCCTCGGCGGCGTCCGGCGGACTTGATCCTTATCCGGCCGGAGCGTCTCGGTACGGCTTCGAGCACGATCTTGTGGGCCGCCTCGGGGATGAACCTGAGGTCGTGGGTGATCAGGATGGTCGTGCGCCCGGCCATGAGCCTTTTGAGCGGTTCCATGATCCGCGCCGCCGTGGGCGCGTCGAGACCCGTCATCGGCTCGTCGAGGACGAGGACGGGAGCGTCGCGCAGGATCGCCCTCGCGATGGCGATCCGCTGGCGCTGCCCGCCCGACACCAACCGGCCGCGCTGCCCGATCGGAGTGTCGTACCCGAGGGGGAGCGTGGCGACGAAGTCGTGGACGTCCGCCATCACGGCGGCCCGCACGATGGCGTCCAGGTCGGCGCCGGGACTTCCGTAGGCGATGTTCTCGCGCACGGTCCCCGAGAAGAGCAGGCTCTCCTGCTGCAGGATGGTGATGTTGTCACGCAGCGACTCGCGCGACAGGTCCCGGATGTCCATCCCGTCGAGGAGGACGCGTCCCGCGGTGGGATCGTGGAAGCGCAGCAGCAGCTTCGCGAGCGTGGACTTGCCCACGCCACTCGGCCCGGTGCACACGACCAGTTCCCCCGGCTCGACGGTGAAGGACAGGTCCCGCAGCGTGGGCCTTCTCCTGTTCGGATAGGTGAAGCCGACCCCCTGGAACTCGATGCGGCCCCGTCCGCGCCCCAGGTGGACGGCGTCGTCGCGATCGACGACGGTCGGCCGGGTCGTGAGGATCTCGATGACACGGTCGGAGCCCGCCGCCGCCTCGGAGACGGTGAGGGCGATCTGTCCCAGGCTCTGCACCGCCGGGTAGAGGTAGGCGAGGTAGGCGGCGAAGGCGAGGAGGCCGCCGATGGTGAGGCGCCCCGAGGAGATCTCCCAGGCGCCGAACCCGAGGATGATGACGAGACAGGCGGTCTCGATGACCTGGACGACGGGTCCGTACAGGGAGGAGAGCCACGCCTGCGCCACGTTCGCCCGCATCCAGGTGTGTCCCTCGGAGTGCAGTCGCTCGGCCTCGGCGCCCTGGCGGTTGTACGCCTGGACGAGCGACTGGTTGGACAGGCCCTCCTCGATGACACTGTTCATGATCCCGTTGCTGAGCCGCTCGCGCGCCGACACGATCCTGAACCTGCTCGCGAAGCCCTTCGCGACCAGCAGGAAGGCCGGGACCAGGAGGAACGTCAGCAGCGCCAGGTCCCACCTGATGTAGAAGGCGGCACCGGCGAAGAAGACCACGCTGACGAGCGTGGTGAAGAGTCTGACCAGGCCGGAGCCGACGAGCTCCTCGATCGCCTCGATGTCGTCGGTGAGCCTCGCCATCAGGTCGCCCAGGCGGCGGTTGTCGAAGAAGTCGGGCGTGAGCGTCTGGATGTGCTCGAACACCCTGTCGCGCAACCTCAGCAGGAAGCGTTCGCCCCCCAGGGCGGTGAGGTAGGACCCCGCGAAGGAGACCAGACCCGCGACGGCCGCGAGGCCAAGCCAGACGGTGGCGGGGAACCAGAAGGCCCCCAGGTTCTGCTTGCTGAGCACCTCGTCCGTGATGTACCCGAACAGGCCGATCGCGGCGACCTCGCAGACGGCCGCGACGATGGCGAGCACGCCACCGGCTACGAGCAGATGACGGAGGCCGCGGGTGTACGGCCAGAACTCCCGGAAGGTCCTGCGGATGGAGACCGTGGGTGCCACCGGAGGACGGCGTACGGTGGCCCTCGCTCCGTGGGGCGAGGGCGACTCTGAGAATGAGAGCCGACGGTTGACCCGCCGGCTCTCATTTGTTTCCGCTAGCACCGGATCCGGCTCACCACCACCATCCGCCACCGCACCCTCCGCCGCAGCGGCATCCACAGCGGCGGCGACGACGGCAGCAGCCGCCTCCCCAGTCCAGGAAACGGCCGGCCGGGAAGAGCTGTTTGAAAGTCATGGCTTCCCCCTTCGCACTGAGCTTGTCGCGCTTACCAATCACGCACTAACTCTCATACCCGGACAAACCGTCATATTTATCACGTATTCAAGATGTTTCACCAAGCAATTCGTAAAGGCCACAAAACGGATCGAGAGTAAAGACCGCCTCGACCTCTCGGCATCGCTCTGCTGCCCCACCGGAGCCGGGAACGCGCACCTTAAAGATCGATCCGCAGGAGAGAAAAGGGGTTTCCCATTACCGGCCGAGCGACGGCCCGCACGGCGTTCCGACTGTCCGGTACGGACCCTCCCGAGGCACGCCCTCGTTTTCCCGCCGAGGTAATCGGGCCTGTGCAGCAGGGAAAGGGAAGGCGAGCGCCGGGGGTATATCGCACCCCTCTCTCCCACCCCGCTTTCCCGACGGGCACGAAGGGAAAGGTGCCCTCACGGACATGCCGGAAGGACCCCGCCCTCTCCTGGCAGGCGGGAAAGAGCCCTTACCCGCGCGGGGAGGAGACGCTCGCGGCCGCGGGAAATCCGCGTTCTCGGGCGCGGGAGGGAGTTCTCACCGCGGCGGGAGGGGACGCGCACGTGGTCTCCCCCTCCGCGGAGGGGGAGACCACGTCACCACGTCACCACGTCACCACGTCGCGGGGTCACCACGTCGCGGGGTCAGGCCCAGGCGAGCATGCGGAGGGGGTCCTCAAGCATGGCCCCGACGTCGCGAAGGAAGAGCGAGCCGAGTTGCCCGTCCACCACCCGGTGGTCGAACGAGAGGGCGAGCGTGCAGACCCTGCGCGGCACGACCTGCCCGTCCACCACCCACGGCATCTCCCTCACCTGCCCGAAGGCCAGGATCGCCGACTCACCCGGGTTGAGGATCGGGGTGCCCGCGTCCACCCCGAAGACACCCACGTTCGTGATCGTGATCGTGCCCCCCGCCATGTCGGCGGGCTGGGTACGGCCTGCCCGCGCGGTCTCGGCGAGGGCTCCGAGGGCGGCGGCCAGGTCGGGCAGCGACAGGCGGTGGGCGTCCTTGACGTTGGGAACGAGCAGGCCGCGCGGGGTGGCCGCGGCGATGCCCAGGTTGACGCGGTGCTTGACCACGATCTCCTGGCGGGCCTCGTCCCAGGCAGAGTTGATCATCGGGTGACGACGGACGGCGACGAGCACCGCCTTCGCGACCATGAGCAGCGGGGAGACCTTGACCTCGGCGAAGTCGGGCAGCCCGCGGAGGCGCTGGACCGCGTCCATGGTCGCCGTCATGTCCACCTGGAGGAACTCCGTCACGTGCGGCGCGGTGAACGCGGAGGACACCATCGCCTGCGCGGTCGCCTTCCGCACCCCCTTGATCGGGATTCGCTCCTCGTCCTCGCCCTCCCAGGTCGCGACCGGTACTCGTGCCCTGACGTCGTTCTCGGTGAGGAGCCCGGCCTCGGCGGCGTCCCCGGGGGTGGAGGCGGCGCCGAGGGCGGCCTGGACGTCACCCCTGGTGATCGAGCCGTGCGGGCCCGTCCCCACCAGGGAGGCCAGGTCGACCCCCAGGTCCCTGGCGAGCTTCCGCACCGGGGGTTTCGCCAGAACCGCGATCTTTCCCGGCGACGAGGCCGGACCCGCACCGGGACCGGCCACCCCGGGACCGCCCGGACCAGGCCCGTTCACACCGGGCCCGTTCACACCGGGCCCGTTCATACCAGGCCCGTTCATACCGGGACGAGCCGGACCGTTCACACCGGACGGCACCGGCTCGGGGGCCCGCGTCGTGGGCGCCGTCCCCGTGGACGCACCCGCCGTCCCCTCACCGGGCCGCGTCGCCCCCGCAGCGGGGGACGTACCGGGCGAGACCGGTTTGCGTGGACGACGCTTGGCCGTACCCGGCTTCACGCCGTACCCCACCAGCACCGGCTGCCGGACCTCGGCCGGCGGGGTCGGCACCATGTCGTCGGCGAGGGCCTCCGTCCGCGCCGCCGCCCCGTCAGGGGCCGTGGCCTGAGCAGGGGCCTGAGCGGGGGCCGGAGAGGCGCCCGTGCCGTCGTCCACCGAGATGATCGGCCTGCCGACGTCCACGACCTCGCCCTCGTCCGCCATCAGGGCGGCCACCACGCCCTCGAACGGGCAGGGAAGCTCGACGACGGCCTTGGCGGTCTCGATCTCCACGATGATCTGGTTGACCTTGACCGGGTCACCGGCCTTCACGTGCCAGCGGACGATCTCCGCCTCGGTGAGGCCCTCCCCCACGTCGGGGAGCTTGAACTCCTTCATCTCTCCGCCCCTCCTCAGAACGCGAACGCGCGGTCGACGGCGTGCAGGACCCGGTCCAGGTCGGGCAGGTAGTGGTCCTCAAGCCGCGAGGGCGGGTAGGGGGTGGAGGGTCCTCCGACCCTCAGGACCGGGGCCTCCAGGTGGTAGAAACACTCCTCGGTGACGCGGGCGGCGACCTCGGCGCCGAAGCCGTTGAAGACGGGCGCCTCGTGCACCACGACGCAGCGCCCGGTCGCGCGCACCGACTCCGTGACCTTCGCGATGTCGAGCGGGTTGAGCGAGCGCAGGTCGACGACCTCCAGGGAGCGGCCGTCCTCCTCGGCCGCCTTCGCGGCCTCAAGGCAGGTCTTCACCATCGGCCCGTACGCGAGCAGGGTGAGGTCCGTCCCCGGCCGCGCCACCCTGGCCTCGTCGAAGGGCGGCCAGCCGGAGGGTTCGACGTCCACCTCGGCCTTCTCCCAGTAGCGCCGCTTGGGCTCGAAGAAGATCACCGGGTCGTCACAGCGGATCGCCTGCTGGATCATGGTGTAGGCGTCGGCCGGGTTGGAGCAGGCCACGACGCGCAGGCCCGCGGTGTGGGTGAAGTAGGCCTCGGGCGACTCGCTGTGGTGCTCCACCGCGCCGATGCCCCCGCCGCACGGAATCCGTACGACGACCGGCAGCCTCAGCTTGCCCAGCGAGCGCAGCGGCATCTTGGCGAGCTGCGTGATGATCTGGTCGGCCGCGGGGAAGACGAACCCGTCGAACTGGATCTCGCAGACCGGGCGGTAGCCGCGCAGCGCCAGGCCGATGGCCGTCCCGACGATGCCCGACTCGGCCAGGGGGGTGTCGATGACCCGCTGCTCGCCGAAGTCCTTCTGCAGGCCGTCCGTCACCCGGAACACCCCGCCGAGCTTGCCCACGTCCTCCCCCATCACGAGGACCTTGGGGTCGTCCTCCATGGCCTTGCGCATCCCCTCGTTGAGCGCCTTGGCCATCGTGAGAATGCTCATGCCTCGAACCCCTCCAGGTAGGTGGCGAACTCGGCACGCTCGGCGTCGATCAGGGAGTGCCGCTCGGCGTAGACGTGGTCGAAGATGGCCGACGGCTCGGGGTCGGGTAGTTCGAGACAGCGTTTGCGGACGTCGCGTCCCAGCTCGTCGGCCTCGGCGTCGACCGCGTCGAAGAACTCCTGGTCGGCGAACTGGTTCTTGAACATGTAGGCCCTGACCCGCTCGATCGGGTCCTTGAGCTTCCACGCCTCCAGCTCGGCGGCCACCCGGTAGCGGGTCGGGTCGTCGGAGGTGGTGTGGGCACCCATCCGGTAGGTGAAGGCCTCGATCAGCATCGGCCCCTGCCCGGACCTGGCGTCGGCGAGCGCCTTGCGGGTGACGGCGAGGCAGGCGAGGACGTCGTTGCCGTCGACACGGACGCCGGGGAACCCGAACCCGCTCGCCCTGCGGTACAGGGGGATGCGCGACTGCTTCTCCAGCGGTTCCGAGATCGCCCACTGGTTGTTCTGACAGAAGAACACCACCGGCGCGTTGAACACCGACGCCCAGATGAACGACTCGTTCACGTCCCCCTGGGAGGTGGCGCCGTCGCCGAAGTAGACGATGCTCGCGGCCTCGGCGCCGTCGCGCTGGATGCCCATCGCGTAGCCGACCGCGTGCAGGGTCTGGCTGCCGATCACGATCGTGTAGAGGTGGAAGTTGTGCTCTGCGGGGTCCCAGCCTCCGTGGTTGACGCCGCGGAACAGGCCGAGCAGGTTGACCGGGTCGACCCCCCTGCACCAGGCCACCCCGTGCTCGCGGTAGGTCGGGAAGGCCATGTCGGCCTCGGTCAGCGCTCGGCCGGAGCCGATCTGCGCGGCCTCCTGCCCGAGCAACGAGGCCCAGAGCCCCAGCTCGCCCTGGCGTTGCAGTGCGACGGCCTCCAGGTCGACGCGGCGGACCATGACCAGGTCCCGGTAGAGCCCGCGGATCTCCTCGGGTGTCAGATCTATGTCGTAGTCGGGATGCTCGACCCGTTCTCCCTCGGGGGTCAGCAGCTGGATGAGCTCCGGAGGTGCTTCCGCACCACGAGAGGCGTCGGCTGTCACGTGCCACTCCTGTGTGCTCGGGGCCGTCTGGATGGGTTCTCCACCGTCGTCCGGCCGATTCGCGACGCGTTCGACCCTTCTGGTGGTGGTTCGTCCGCGCTTGTGGCCATCGTGGCAGAGGTCACATACCTGTGCGCAAGACCTGCCTCGACGTCCATATGATCCCCGTTCCCCGCGCGTTCCTTTTCACCCGCCCGTACCTCCGCGCGAGATCCGGCGTATCGCCTGCCACGTCGGGGATCCAGGGGCGTCACCCGCCGCCGGGTCCCTTCACCCGAGAGATCCGCGACCGCTCACCATCCGTGACCTTTCGCGCGGGATCTGTAGGTCCGGCCCCTGCACCGGAGCGCGGCCGGAGCCCGTTACTCTTGAGGCGCCGGACCGTCCCCGTCTCAACCAGGAGGAATACCGTGGCGCGCGTCATCGTCGACGTCATGCTGAAGCCCGAGATTCTCGACGCGCAGGGGCAGGCGATCGCCCGTGCACTGCCGCGGCTCGGCTTCGCAGGTGTCTCAGCGGTACGGCAGGGCAAGCGGTTCGAGGTGGAGCTCGAAGGGCCCGCCGACGAGGCGGCAATTGCGGACGTCCGAAAAATGGCCGAGACCCTCCTCGCCAACACGGTGATCGAGGACTACACCGTCACCGTCGAGTCCTAGGCCGTCACTCCACGCAGATCGACTGCACAAATCCGGCTATATCCGGCTTTATGGGCGGAGCAATCCCACGGCTTGACCACCAGTCAATAACATTACGGTTATTTTGCGGTTAGCCCGGATTCTGCAGGGAAGCCTTCACGAGGTGACGTCTTACCCCGGGAGGAAACCGGTGGACATGGAGTTCTCGCTGGCTCTGCCACGACAGGCCGTCGGTATCCCGATGGTCCGCAGGGCGCTCGGTGACTCCCTGCGCTCACTCGGCGTCACGGAAGACTGCGTCGCCGACATCCTGCTGGCGGTGACCGAGGCGTGCGCCAACGCCGTGAGACACGGGGGTCCGGCCACTCGTTACGAGGTCGAGACCACCATCGGCCACGGTCGCTGCGACGTCCGCATCATCGACCGGGGCCAGGGCCTCGTCCGGGTGCCCGAGCACTACCCGCCGACCGACGCCGAGAACGGCAGGGGCCTGCTGATCATGCAGGCCGTGGTCGACGAGATCTCCTTCGACATCACTCCCGGCCGCGGAACCGTCGTGCACCTGTGCAAGCACCTCGACTGGGACCACGACGCCGCCTACCTCCGCGACCGGGTGCTCGCCGCCGTCTGAAAGGCCCGCCCGGCCGCGCACCCGAGGCCATACAAGATCGTACGAGGCCGTACGAACCCGGCGGCCGCCCGCTGAGCTGTGCGATCGGACACTCCGCGCCTGAGCGCCCACCGGGAGCGGATAACCTGGAAGCACCGCCGCGGACCGACGTCCGAGTGTGTGAGACGCCGGCGCGGTGCTCGTTTGTGGAGGGGAACGCTGTCTTGTCTTCTTCCCCACGGCTGAAGCCGAAGGCAGGGTCTCCGCGCTGAAAGGAACACGATGAGTGCTGCCCGCGTGGGCGTGGTCACTTTTCCCGGAACTCTCGACGATCAGGACGCGGCTCGCGCCGTGCGCCACGCGGGCGGTGAGGCCGTCCCGCTGTGGCACGCCGACCCCGACCTCAAGGGAGTCGACGCGGTCTTCCTGCCCGGCGGATTCTCCTACGGAGACTACCTGCGCTGCGGGGCCATCTCCAGGTTCGCGCCGCTGATGGAGGAGCTGATCCCCGCCGCCAGGGCCGGGCTGCCGGTGCTCGGCACCTGCAACGGCTTCCAGATCCTCTGCGAGGCCCACCTGCTGCCCGGGGCGCTGATGCGCAACGCCGGGCTGCACTACGTCTGCCGCGACCAGGGCATCCGGGTCGAGAACACCGCCACCCCCTGGACCTCCGACTTCACCGAGGGTCAGGAGATCGTGCTGCCGATCAAGCACGGCGAGGGCCGCTACGTCGCCGACGAGGCGACCCTGAGCGCTTTGGAAGCGGGCGGGCAGGTCGTCTTCAGGTACGCGGGCGGCAACCCCAACGGCTCCCTGAACGACATCGCGGGCATCCGCAACGAGGCCGGAAACATCGTCGGTCTCATGCCGCACCCCGAGCACGCCGTCGAGGATCTCACCGGCGCCCCGAGCACCGACGGCCGCGGCTTCTTCTCCTCGATCCTGAAGAATCTGGTGAACGCATGAGTCTCGACACCGTCAAGCGGGCCGAGGACACCCCGGACGAGCGCCAGCCGTACGCCGAGCTGGGCATGAAGCTCGACGAGTACGAGCGGGTCCGCCAGATCCTCGGCCGCCGGCCCACCGGCTCCGAGCTCGCCATCTACAGCGTCATGTGGAGCGAGCACTGCTCCTACAAGTCGTCCAAGGTGCACCTGCGCCAGTTCGGCACCAAGGCCCCCAAGTCGGAGGCGCTGCTCGTCGGGATGGGGGAGAACGCCGGGGTCGTGGACATCGGCGACGGCTGGGCCGCCACCTTCAAGATCGAGTCGCACAACCACCCGTCCTACGTCGAGCCTCACCAGGGCGCGGCGACCGGCGTCGGCGGCATCGTCCGCGACATCATGTCGATGGGCGCCCGGCCGATCGCGGTGATGGACGCGCTCCGCTTCGGCGCGGCCGACGCCCACGACACCCGCCGGGTGCTGCCCGGCGTGGTCGAGGGCATCAGCCACTACGGCAACTGCCTGGGCCTGCCCAACATCGGCGGCGAGGTCGTCTTCGACCCCTGCTACATCGGCAACCCGCTGGTCAACGCCCTGTGCGTCGGCCTGCTGCGCAAGGACCAGATCAAGCTCGCGGTGGCACCGGGTCCCGGCAACAAGGTCGTCCTGTTCGGCGCCCTCACCGGCCCCGACGGCATCGGCGGCGCGTCCGTGCTCGCCTCTGCCACGTTCGAGGACGAGTCGCAGGCCAAGCGCCCCAGCGTCCAGGTCGGCGACCCCTTCATGGAGAAGCTGCTGATCGAGTGCTGCCTGGAGCTGTACCAGGCGGACGTGGTCGTCGGCATCCAGGACCTCGGCGCCGCAGGCGTCTCCTGCGCGACCACCGAACTCGCGGCCAAGGGCACCGGCGGCATGGACGTCAGGCTCGACCTCGTACCGCTGCGCGATCCCTCGCTGCGGCCCGAGGAGATCCTGATGAGCGAGTCGCAGGAGCGCATGATGGCGGTCGTCACCCCCGACGACATCGATGCCTTCATGGCGATCTGCGCGAAGTGGGACATCCCCGCGACCGTGATCGGCGAGGTCACCGACTCCAGTCGCCTCGTGATGACCTGGCACGGCGAGACCATCGTCGACATCCCGCCGGGCACCGCGGCCGACGAGGGCCCGGTCTACGAGCGGCCGTTCCACGAGCCCGCCGGCCAGGTCGCGCTGAACGGCGACGCCCCCGGCCGTCTCGCCCGCCCCGCCGACCTGCGCGCGACGCTGCTCGAACTCCTCGGCTCGCCGAACCTCGCGTCCAAGGAGTGGGTCACCTCCCAGTACGACCGGTACGTCCGCGGCAACACCGTGCTGGCCCAGCCCGCCGACGCGGGCGTGCTGCGCATCAGCGAGGCGATGCCCGGCGCCGAGGAGACGACCAGGGGCATCGCGCTCGCCACCGACGGCAACGGCCGCTACACCCGCCTCGACCCGTACGCAGGGGCACAGCTCGCCCTCTCCGAGGCGTACCGGAACGTGGCCGTGACCGGCGCGACGCCGCTCGCGGTGACGAACTGCCTCAACTTCGGCTCCCCCGAGGACCCCGAGGTCATGTGGCAGTTCTCCGAGGCCGTGCGCGGTCTCGCCGACGCCTGCAAGACCCTCGGCGTCCCGGTGACCGGCGGCAACGTCTCGTTCTACAACCAGACGGGATCCGTCCCGATCCACCCGACGCCGGTCGTCGGCGTGCTGGGCGTCATCGACGACGTGGCCTCGCGGGTGCGCACCGGCTTCACCGGCGGCGGCGACAGGATCGTCCTGCTCGGCGAGACCGAGGAGGAGTTCGGCGGCTCGGAGTGGGCGCACGTGGCCCACGGCCACCTCGGTGGCCTGCCGCCGGTGGCGCGGCTGGAGTCGGAGCGCGACCTCGCCCTCGTCCTGACGGAGGCCGCCGCACAGGGGTTGCTCACCGGTTCTCACGACCTGTCGGACGGCGGGCTGGCCATCGCCCTCGCCGAGGCCTGCATCGCCCAGGGCGTGGGCTGCGAGGTCTCCTTGACGGGCGACGACGCGTTCGTCGACCTGTTCAGCGAGTCGTCGGCCCGCGCGCTGGTGACCGTCGCGCCGGAGTCGTTCGACGCCTTCGCGCAGCTGTGCGCGGCCCGCGACGTCCCCTGCTACGGCCTGGGCACCACCGGTGGCGACTCGCTGAAGGTGGAGGGCGTCCTGGAGATCCCGGTCGCCGAGCTCAGGGAGACCCACACGTCCACCCTGCCGGGCATCTTCGGCTGATCCTCGTACGAGATCCCAGGGATCTCGGAGGTCTTTTCTTTGGGAGGCCGGGCCCTTCACCGTCGTGTGACGGTGAGGGGCCCGGCCGATCTATATGGATCACACGGTCGGCGCGGGGAGACGGCGTGGTGAGGACGGTGAGTCCCCACCGCGCCGCCCGCCCTTCGCGTTCCCGCGAAAACGGGCCGGACGGATCACGTGGGTCGCGTTCCCGTGAACCGGGTCGGGCGACCGGACGGATCACGAGGACGGCGCCCGGGCACGAGGATTCCCTTCCTGTGACCGCCACCGGTGGCATCACACGGTGGATCGCGCGGCCGTCCGCGTTCCACGGCACGTGAGCGCCCTGACAACCGTCCGGGATCTCTCACGTGCCGGTGGAGTGCCGCCGTAGATCAGGAGGCGCTCATGCAGAGCGCGTAGGCGGTGCCGCTGGTGTTCTTGCCGGCCACGGTCCAGCCGCTGCCGCTGGGCGCGCTCGTGTAGATCTGACCTGAAGCGCTACCACCGCTGCTGCTGAAGCCGCCACCCGTGACGACCTTGCCCGCACCGCAGCTCACGCTCTTGCTTCCGCCCTGACCGCCGAATGAGAAGGAGTCGGTGACGGTGGTGATGGTCGGGACAGCGCCCTTGCCGTCCTTACCTGCGGGACCGGCAGGACCCGCAGGTCCCGCGGGTCCGGCCGGACCGGTCTTGCCGTCCTCACCCTGGAGACCCTTGTCACCCTTGGGACCGGCAGGACCGGCAGGCCCCTGCTTGCCGTCGTCACCCTTGGGACCCTGGAAGCCCCTGTCACCCTTGGGACCGGCGGGACCCTGGTGGCCCTTGTCGCCCTTGGGACCGGCGGGACCCTGAAGGCCCTTGTCACCCTTGTCACCCTTGGGACCGGCGGGTCCCTGAGCGCCCGGCTTGCCCTCTTCACCCTGCGGACCCTGTGGGCCGGTGTTGCCCTTCTCCCCGTCGGCCCCCTTGGGACCCTGCGGGCCGGCCTCGCCCTTGACACCCTGCGGGCCGGTGGCGCCGTTCTTGCCGGGAAGCCCGCGCAGCCCCTGCGGACCCTGCGGGCCCTGCGGTCCGGCGTCGCCCTTGAGGCCCTGCGGACCGCGCTCGCCCTGCGGGCCGGCGCTGGCGATGCCCTGCTGCTGGGCCTCGCCCTGCTGCCCCCACCTGATCCGGATCTCGGTCGTCCTGCACTTGGCCGTCGCGTTGACGATCCGGGTGTAGCGCGTCTGCTTGTGAACGCACGCGTGAATCTCCGCGCCCGCCGACGAGGCGACGGCACTGCCGCCCGCGGTGAACAGCGTTCCGACGAGCACGCCAACGGTGACGGCGGCGAGCGAGCGTCCGCCCGGCAACCTGATAGCCACTGGGCTTCCTTTCTGCGACACCAGAGCCTGGTGTGATTGAAGAGGTACACGTAGTACACGTTTCAAGCGTTCCAAGGGTTGGCACGCCAAACATCACGCTTAGGCCTCGAAACCCTGCCGTTCGACTCGCCTGCCGACACCTGCCGCGTACGGGATAATCGGGCCGTTCGGGGGAACCCGCCCGCTGGGCGCGGACGAACAAAGACAGGGAACCGACAGGGTTCTCCAGACGCGGAGGCCACCGTGCCGACCATCAACCCGACAGACGCGGTCTCGGAAGACCACGCCCGGCGGGAACCGTACCTTCCACCGGCGACCCAGCCGATCCGCACCGTGGTGTGGGCGCTGCATCTGGCGCTGCCGATGCTCGGGCTCTGGCTGCTGCTCGCCGAGCCCGACCTGAACATCGTGTTGCACGACAATCCCAGTCATTTCTGGCTGATCATCACCATCGCCGGGATCAACCTGGTCCTGGGGCTCATGGTCGGCGAGGCGTCGGCCCGGCGCTCGGACGCCCGCCTGCTGCTGGTCTCCCTGGTCTTCCTGAGCGGCGCGGGATCGTTCCTGGTGCACGGGCTGACCACGCCGGGGATCATCCTGGAGGGCACGAGCTACGGCTTCGACCTCTCCCATCCGGTCGGTCTTCTCGTCGCCTCGGTGTTCGCGTTCGCGTCGGCGCTCCCCCTGGGCGAGCGGGCGGCCGAGGCCGTGCTGAGAAACCAGATGTGGCTGCGCGGAGGACTCGCCGCCCTGATCATCGGGTGGGGGGTGGCCTGTCTGGTACCGGACCTCACCCCGCTCAGCGGCTCGCCTCCCATGGGGACGGGCCTGGGCGGGCTGGAGTGGGTCGGGGTGGCCCTGTTCGCGGCTGCGTCGGCGATGATGTTCCAGCTGCACCGCAGACGCCCGGCGGTCGTGCTGATCAGCCTGGTCACCGCGTACGCGCTCCTCGCCGAGGCGCTGGTCGCGGGGTTGTCCCACCGCAACTGGCACCTGTCGTGGTGGCTGTGGCACGCGCTGCTGACCACCGCGTTCGTCTTCGTCGCCTACAGCGCCTACCTGCAGTTCCGGCGTGAGGGCACCAGCGCGGGGCTGTTCGACTCGGTGGCGCTGTCGGCGACGGTCCGCAGGATCAGAGCCGACTACGAGGCCGCCCTGGAGGAGCTCGTCGGCCACCTGCGGCGCAGGGAGGAGAGCAGGGTCCCGATCGCGGACAGGCTGGCGGGCAAGTTCGGGCTCACCGAGTCGCAGGCGGCGGTGCTCGACCGGGCGGGTGAGGCGCTCGCCAACGAGCGGGAGCTGAGCGACCGGCTCGCGGCGCTGGTCGACATCGGCAGGCAGGCCCGCGTGGGCCTGCCGGAGAAGGAGATGCTCGCCCAGGGCCTCGACCGCGTCCGGCAGGCGTACGGGGACGTACGGATCAAGCTGGTCGACAACGGCCGGGTCACCGTGAACTCCACGGAGTACGGCCGGCGGGACTTCCCCGAGGACCGGCCGATCCGGCTGGAGGGGAAGGTCATCCACCCGCTGATGGTGAAGGGCAGGCTCGCCGGGGCGATCGAGGTGCCGATCGGCAGGACCCCGCAGGACGAGGCGCTCGCCGCCACGCTCGCCGGCCAGATGTCCATCTCCCTGGAGAACGCCCGGCTCTACAGCGAGCTGGAGACCCTCTTCCGGCAGTACATGTCACCGGACGTGGCCCAGTCGCTGCTCGCCGACCCCCAGACCGCGGCGCTCGGTGGTGAGCTGGTGGAGCTAACCGCGCTCTTCGCCGATCTGAAGGGCTTCACGAGCTTCTCCGAGCGGGTGGCGCCCGGCGAGATCGTCGAGATGCTGAACCGCTACCACACCGCGGCCGTGCCCATCGTGCTCGGCAACGGCGGCACGATCGTGCAGTTCGTGGGTGACGCGCTGCTCGCGCTGTTCAACGCCCCGGCCCGGCAGGAGGACCATGCCCTCGCCGCGGTGCGGGCGGGCCTCGCGATGCAGCGGGCCGCTGAGGAGATCGCGGAGGGAATGCCCGGATATCCTCGCTTCAGAATTGGGATCAACACCGGTGAGGCGCTCGTCGGAAACATCGGCAGCCCCGAGTTGCGTGGTTTCAACGCGATGGGCGACTGCGTCAACGTGGCCGCCCGGCTTGAGGGGATCGCCGAGCCGGGCAGCGTCGTGATCGGCCAGAGCACCCTCGACCTGGTCGGCCCCCGGGCCGAGACCCGACCGCTGGGCCCGCTCAGCCTCAAGGGCAGGGCGCAACCCGTCCATGCCTACGTACTGGCCGATCTCAGGTAAAAGTACCTTTCGCCGCGAGAGCGGTGCGAACACAATCGAAGTCGCCAGGAGGTGGTCATGATTTCTTCCCCCGAACCGGGCGAATTCATCACGTTGCTCACGGAAGACGAGGTGAAGGCTCTGTACGCCGCCGGGAGGCCCCGGCGCTGGGACAGGGGTGACACGGTGTGCACCGAGGGCGACGAGAGCGACTGGGTGCTCGTCCTCACCTCCGGTCGCGTCAAGGTCTCCTCGCACACCGCGGTCGGCAGTGAGGTGGTCCTCGCGGTACGGGGACCCGGTGCGCTGCTCGGCGAGTTCGCGGCGATCGACGGGCTGCCCAGGTCCGCCACGGTCACCGCCCTCGAACCCGTGGAAGGGATCACGATCCGCGACTTCTCCTCGTACCTGCGTGCCCACGGGAGGGTCGCCGTACTGCTGATGCGGATGGTGATCGGCAAGATGCGCGACTCCGACCGCAAGCGCATCGAGTACGGCGCGTTCGACACCACCGGCCGCGTGGCCACCCGGCTGGTGGAGCTGGCCGAGCGGTACGGCGAGCCGGACAACGGCGGGGTGCGGGTGGCGCTGCCCCTCTCTCAGGACGAGCTCGCCGGCTGGACCGGGGCCTCCCGCGAGGCGGTCAGCAAGGCGCTGCGCTCCCTGCGTGATCGCGGGCTGATCGAGACGGGCCGGCGCCGCGTGATCATCCACGACATGGAGGGCCTGCGCAAACGAGCCCGCTGAGGGCCCCGACGGGGCGACGTACGACGTCCGGCAGACTTGGAGGTATGGTCGCAATCCCCCAAGACCTACCCGGATCCCCCGAATACGCATCTAAGCTCCGTTACGCATGGCGGGTCTGCTCGGTCACCAGCCTCGGCCTGGTCTTGATCGGCATCTCGGGCAGCACCCTGAACGTGGCGCTTCCCACCGTGGTCAGGCACTTCCACGCCGACGCGTTCTCCGCGGGCTGGGTCCTGCTCGCCTTTCTGCTCGTCAACACCGCGACGCTGGTGTTCTTCGGCAGGGTGGCCGACCTGCTCGGGCGCCGGGAGATCTACCTCGCGGGGTTCGTCCTGTTCACCGTGGGGTCACTGCTCGCCGGACTGTCGCCGGGCATCTGGTTCCTGATCGCGATGCGCGCGGTGCAGGCGATCGGTGCCGCGATGATCCTCGCCAACGGCACCGTGATCATCACCGACGCCTTCCCTCCCGACAGGCTCAGCCAGGGCATGGGCGTCTACATCGGCACCCTCTCGGTCGCCCAGCTCGCCGGTCCCACCCTGGGCGGCCTCATCGCCGACACCGCGGGCTGGCAGTGGGTCTTCTGGATGAACGTGCCCGCAGGGCTGATCGCCCTCGTCTGGGGCGCGTTCACGCTGCGCCACGTCCCGCGGGGGGCGCGCCGGCCGGTGGACGCGCTCGGCAACCTGATCGTGTTCGCCGCTCTCTCCGCGGCCCTGATCGCGCTGTCCGAGGCGGGATCGCGCGGCCTGTCGAGCCCCGTGGTGATCGTCGGCGTGGCGATCGCGGCGGTACTGGTGCCGGCGCTGGTCGTGGTGGAGCGCCGGGCCTCGCATCCCGTACTCGACGTGGGGCTGTTCGGCGAGCGCGTGCTCGCCTTCGCCAACCTCGCCTCCTTCTGCAACGCGCTGGCGCGCTCCGCGCTGATCCTGCTGGTCGCCCTCTACTTCCAGGCCGCCAGGGGTCTCGACGCCGTCACCGCGGCCCTGGGTGTGCTTCCCGTCCCGATCGGCATGGCCCTCGCCTCCCCGATCACCGGCGCCCTCGGCCGCCGCATCAGGCCGTACGCGCTCTCGGTGGGCGGCGCCCTGATGAGCGCGACCGGGCTGGGCGTCCTGCTGCTGAACACCGCCCCCGCCACGCCGTACTGGATCATCGCGGCGGGTCTGTTCCTGTGCGGCTGCGGCAGCGGCACCTTCATAACCGGCAACACGACCCAGGTCATGTCCGCCCTGCCCGCGGGGAGCCTGGGCGTGGTGAACGGCTTCCGACTCATGATCATGAACGTCGGGATCGTGTTGAGCGTCGCCCTCACGCTCAGCATCCTGTCCGGCTCGGTCAGTGCCGAACTGCGCGGCCAGGTCTACGCGGGCACGCTGTCGCGCCTGTCCCCCGTCGCCGTCGAGCATCTGATGACCGGCTTCCAGAGGACCTACGCCGTCCTGTTCGTCGTCGCGCTCACGGGCGCCCTCACGGCCGCCCTCGCCCGTCCCCGTCTCCTCGACCGTCCAGCGTGACGCCGCCCCCGGTCGGCCTTCGCGAACCGCGTACTCACCTTCCCCGCCGCCCCGTGATCGGCGAGACGACCCCACCGTCCCCCGGCGGATCCCCCTGACTCTCGCGTGGGCGCCGGGGGTGACCGTGCACGGTCGACGTCGCGTGTCGTCTCGCCGATCGAGGGGGACGCGGGTCAGGAACCGATCTTGCCGCCCTTCGCGTGCCAGGCGACCACGACGGACGGGCGGGGCTGGGAGGTGCCGCCGTCGGGCCAGCGGCTGCTGGGGGCCTCCGGAGTGGCGCCGTTGGTCTCACCGGGGTGCTGCACGGCGACGAAGACGCTGCGCTGGTCCTCGCTGACCAGCGGACCGCAGGTCTCGGCGCCGACCGGCACGCTCAGGAACTGCTTCAGGTGGCCGCGCTCGGGACCACTGACCGGCATGACGAACAGGCCGTCGTTGGCGCCGAGCTGGCTGCCGTCGGTGGAGATCCAGAGGTTGCCGTCCGCGTCGAAGGCGACGTTGTCGGGGCAGGAGATCGCCGAGACCTTGGTCTTGTCGAACCCCGCGAAGTAGGTCGCCGGGTCGTTCGGGTCGCCGCAGACCAGGGGCAGGGACCAGGCGAAGGTCGTGGCCCCGGCGTCGTTGCGCCGTTCGACGATCTCCAGGACGTGGCCGTGCTTGTTGGCCGGGCGCGGGTTCGCCTCGTCCACCTGGGCCGGGGTCCGGTTGGTGTTGTTCGTCAGTGCCACGTAGACGCCGCCGGTGACGGGGTTGCGCTCCACGTCCTCAGGACGGTCCATCTTCGTCGCGCCGACCTTGTCGGCCGCCGTACGCGTGTAGACGAGCACCTCCTCGGCCGTCATCCCGGGAACGTGCGAGACCTTGCCGGTGACGAGCGGGATCCACTCGCCCGAGCCGTCGAACAGTCCGTCGGCGGGAAGCCTGCCGGTGCCGTCGATCTCGGTGGCCGGGCTGTCGCCGGTGAACTTCGCCACGTACAGCGTGCCGTCGTCCAGCAGGGTCCGGTTGTGCCGGTCGAAGCCCCGGATGTAGCGCTGCCGGGAGACGAACTTGTAGACGTACTCGAACCGGGAGTCGTCACCCATGTAGGCGACCACCCGGCCGTCGGCGGCGAGGGAGGTGGTGGCGCCCTCGTGGGCCATCCTGCCCAGGGCGGTGCGCTTGATCGGGGTGGAGTCGGGGTCGAACGGGTCGATCTCCACGATCCAGCCGGTGCGGTTGATCTCGTTCGGGTGCCTGGCCAGGTCGAAGCGCTCCTCGACCCGGTCGAACCTGCGGTTGCCGCTCGGGATGCCCGTGGTGGTGTTCACCCCGTACCGGGCGAGGTACGGCTTCTGCGCCTCGGGCACGCCGTTGCCGTTGACGAAGTACTGGTTGAAGTTCTCCTCGCCGCTGAGCACCGTGCCCCACGGCGTGGTGCCGCCCGCGCAGTTGTTCAGCATGCCGATCGGCGTGGTGCCCCGGGGGTCGGCCGTGGTCCTCAGCAGGGCGCTTCCGGCCGCCGGGCCGGCGAACCTCATGGGGGTCTGCACGGTGATGCGGCGGTTGTAACGGCGGGGGCCCTTGGTGACCAGCTTCCACTGGCCGGAGCCGCCCACCCGCTCGATCTCGACCACCGAGCCGCCGTGCGCCGCCAGCGCGATCCTGATCTGCTCCTCCGTCGCGGCGGTGCCGTCCGTGTAGCCGCGGAACATGAGGTTCTCGTCGGTGTACTCGTGGTTGACCCAGAGCAGACCCCGGTGCTGCCCCATCGGGAAGAGGGTGACGTAGTCGCAGTTGTAGCCGAACTGCTTGGCCTGCGCGGCGGCAGTCTGCTTCTCGAAGTCGAATGCGGGGGCGCCGGGCAGAACCGGGTCGCCCCAGCGCACCACGGCCGCCGACAGGTAGCCCGAGGGGACCGTCACCTTGTCGTCGGTGTTCGGCGCGATGGCGGTGAAGCGGAGGCCGTCCTTCTGACCAGGGCCGTGGCCCGGACCGTGGCCGTGACCTCCGCCGGAGGTCTTCGCGTTCACATCCGTGTCCGGGTCGGCGAGGGCGGGGGCCGCCGTACCGAGCCCGACTCCGGCGACGACCGCGCCCAGGGCGCCGGCGCGCAGCATGCCCCTGCGGGTCATCGCCTCGGCGACCACGTCGCCGAAGTAGGTGTTGTCGCTGGTGTTCACCACATCGTGAGCGCACTGGTCACCGCAGCGGAACCGGCAGGTGAGCGCGCTGCGGCCCCCCTTGTGCGGGCTCGTGAGCAGGGGGAGCAGTCGGCGCGGTGACGTGTTCGCCACGGGGTCCTCCAAAAAGGGGCGAGGTCTTCCGGCCCGGAGGCTACGTGCGCCGGCCGAACCTGAGGTGAACGACGTTTGCCGGGATAATGAACCGTCTGTCCGAATGAGCTGTTCAGGCGAGCGTCACGCCCCGGACGAGCGGGCCCGTACGGGCCGCTCCGACACCGTCCGGAAGGTGCGAGTGGGCCCGGAGCCGTCCGCGGGCGCCGCTCAGGCGGGCATCATGGAGGGCGTGCCACCTCACAAACCCGACCCGGCCAAGGTCCGCGCCGCTCTCGACACCCAGCTGAGCGCCCTCGACGAACCACCCTACGACGGGCCGGGTGGGCTCGCGGCGCTGCTCGGCGCCTGCGTGAGCGTGGTGCTTCGAGCCTTCGCACGGGAGGTCCGCCCGGAGCGGGACATCACCCGCTTCGCCGTACGGCACCTGCTGGACGAGCTCGCGACAGCGGCCCCCGGCAGGACCGTCGAGGTGCGGGTCCCGCCCTACGCGGCGGTGCAGTGCGTGGAGGGGCCCCGTCACACCCGGGGCACCCCGCCCAACGTGGTGGAGACCGACGCGCGCACCTGGCTGGAACTCGCCACCGGCGGCCTGACCTGGTCGGAGGCGACGGCGGCGGGAAAGATCGCGGCGAGCGGCGCCCGCGCCGACCTGTCCGGCCATTTGCCTCTGCGATAACCCCCGGATACGCCGGGCACCCCCGGCGACGCTCGGCCCCCGGGTACGCCGTGGTACGCCGTCACGTGCCCTCACCGCACGCCCTTGATCCCCACCCGCCGTCACGTGCCCCCACGTACGCCCGTGAGCCCCGCCCGCCGTTACGGGGCGGGCGGAACCTGGATGCCGAACCTGTCCTCGACACAGCGCCGCTGGAGCTCGGGAGGCAGGTTCATGCAGTCGCCGACCTTGCTGTAGACCCAGCTCAGGAACACCGCCGCGATCACCAGGGTGAGCAGGCTCAGCACGATCCCCACCCAGGCGCGGCCTGGAGCCGACCGCTTGGTGAGCGCGACGATGCCGATGATCAGGCCGACGACCGCCACCAGTACGCCGAGGCCGCAGACGACGAGCGAGAGGATCGCGACGATCCCGAGCACGAGCGCGGCGGTGCCCAGCTTCCCGCTGGACCGGCGCCCCTCGTCCTGATACGCCGGATAGGGCGTGGCGTACGGGTAGGCGGGCGCGCCCGGCGGTGCGGGGTACGGGGTGCCGGCATAGGGCTGCTGGGAGGGGTCGGTCCCGGGTGGCGGCACTCCCGGACCACCGTAGGGCTGCCCGGCCTGCTGCGTCTCCCCGTATCTCGGCTGCTCGTATCCCGGTCCCGGTTGCTCGTAGCGTCCCGGTCCCGGTTGCTCGTAGCGCGAGGGCGGGGTGGGGGGCTCAGGGATCTCGGGGTGATCCGTCTCGGGCCTGCCGGACTCGCCGGAGGTCTCCGAGGCGCTCTCCCAGCCGGGGTAGGCGGACGGCGTGGTGCCGGGCACCGTGTAGGGCTGCCCCTCGGGCTCCCCGGCTCCCTTGGACGTCCCCTCCCGTGCTCCTTCGGGTGTCCTCTCGGGTGCCCCCTCGGACGACGGGCCGATCGGCGATCCCTGCGCCCCGAGGCTTCCCGGGGTCCCGGGAGACCCCGGCGTGACGTGCCTGCCACCCCCCTGGTCGGGCGGGGGTACCTCGGGCGCGGTCGGCGTGTCCGGGTGCGGCGGCACCTGCGGTTCCGTGGGGATGGAGGACGGCCGCCAGGTCGGCTCGTTGGGATCGGGCACGGGTGTTTCTGGGTCCGGCTCCTCCCACGGCTCGGGAACCGACGGCGTCGGGGGGGTCGGGGGGGGGGGGGCCCCCCCCCCCCCCCCCCCCCCCGCCCCCCGCGCCCCCCCCCCCCCCCCCGCCCCCCCGGGGGGGGCCGGCCCCCCCC
>NZ_JBEYID010000040.1:0-41008 GCF_040635605.1 Streptosporangium sp. NPDC006930
ACGCCCGACAACACGATCTACCCGACACCGTCAGCAGCCACACCGAGCTGACCGAAACCACATAGGAAACTCTCCGGGAAACCGGGGGAACCTCAAGTATGCCGCCGGACGGCGTGTACGGCTCCCACTCGAACGTGGGCTCCTGCTCCTGCCATTCGTGCTCAATCGTCTGCGGCCCGCATCTGGCCATGGTCTGATCGTGACGCCCGGACCGGTGTGCGATGTGGGGTTGCGGACCCGTAACTGTCCATGCCGGCAAGGTATTGATGCCGGTCTGAGCAGCTCAATGTTGTTGCCGCACCTTGCGCGCGCCAAGCCCGTACCGCGTCAAAGCGGATGGCGATTGGCAATTTCTGGCAATCGTGTTGAGGTCAGAGCACGACCGGGCGCAAGCTACGGCACACAGGCACTCCATCCCCAGCGGGAGGCATCCCATGGCACTCCGGTTCCTCGGCAAGGATCCCGACAGCCCCGACGGCGACTCGCCAACCGTCTGGGAGGACGGCGACGACTACATCCTGCAGGGCTTCACCATCACCGACACCGCCACTCTCCAGCATGTGGGCGACATGCCCGAGGGCGAAACGTTGATCCGCTTCCCCAAGCGCATGATGCAGTTCTTCCCGGAGGTAACCGGTGGCGGCAGCAGCAACGCTTAAGCAACTCCTGGCCGCCTGTCAGCGCTCTGCCTGGCACCTGGAGATGCGCGACGGCTACACCCTGAACGATCCCGGCCTCAGCGCCTGGCAATCCGGGCACAGGATCGACCTGGATGACCGTTCCTCGTGGTGGCGGCCATGGCTGCAGAACATCGTCGATGCTGTAAGCCGGGGCGTTGAAGTGCAGCGAGCGCGCGTCGTATCGGAGCCGATCAGCCCCTATATCCAGTACGAGTACGACGTCACCGTCCCGAACATACGGGCAGGGGAGCATGTGCGATGGCTGCCCCGCCGAAAGGCCACGGACCTGATGTTGCCCGCGAACGACTTCTGGCTGTTCGACGGCAGCACGCTGCTCGTTCATTACTTCAGCGGGGTGGGCGACAAGGTGGGAGAGGAGCTCATCACCGATCCCATCGTGGTCAAGCAGCAGGCGGAGGCATTCGAGGCCGTATGGCAGCGTGCCACCCCGCACGAGGACTATCGGCCGGCCTGAGCCCGTGCGCCCGACGTCCTCCAGCGCTCAGCAGGCGCTCGAACTCCTGGCGGCGAGACTCCGCCACCTTCGGCAAGAAGCCGGCCTGTCCGGTCGTGATCTCGCGCGGCTGGCAGGCTGGCACGCCTCAAAGGTGAGCCGCATCGAGCATGCCCGCCGGCGCCCGGCCACGGCCGACATCCGCATCTGGTGTCGCTGCTGCGGTGCGCCGGAGCAGACGAACGAACTGGTGGCCTCGCTGGAGACGATCGAGGGCATGTTCGTCGAGTGGCGACACATGGAACGCAACGGGCTGCGCCAGGCTCAAGAGGCGGTGCTTCCTCTGTGGGAGCGGACACGGCAATTCCGAATTTACTCATCCAAGCTGATCCCGGGGCCGTTGCAGACCGGCCCCTACATAGCGGCGGTGCTCACGGCGCTCATGCTGCGCCGGAATCTCCCCGACGACGTGACCGAGGCAGTACAGGTGCGCCTGGACAAGCAGCGGGTGGTCCAGGAGGGCGACCATCGATTCGCGGTCACGCTGGAGGAGAGCGTTCTCCGCGCTCCCATCGGTGGCGGTGAGGTGATGGCCGCCCAGCTCGGTCACCTGCTCACCGCGAGCGCGATGCCGTCCGTGTCGCTCGGCATCATCCCCCTCGGGGCCGACCGCTCCCGCATGTGGCCCACGGAGTCGTTCTTCATGTTCGACGACGATGAGGTCACCGTGGAACTGGTGTCGGGGCATCTGAGGATCACGCAGCCCCACGAGATCGCCATGTACGGCAAGGTGTTCACGAAGATGGCGGAGCTCGCGGTGTACGGCAAGGCGGCCCGCAACCTCATCACGTCGGCGGTGGCCGCCCTGGACGACTGACTGGCCCCAGGACCGCCCGGCACGGTGACGTCGTCCTCAGCTCGGGTACGGCTTATGGCCGCCCGGCGGGCAGGACGGGTTGCACAGCACGTCGACCCAGACATGGGCGACCGGCGCGGTGATCTGTTCGACGACTCCTGCCGGAAGTACGTCGTCCGTGTTCCTGATCCAGTCCTCGGGCTGGTGGTTGCGTCACCATGCCCGAGGACGCCGGAAATTTTTTACGTTCGTTGCTGCAGAAACGAGCGCCTGTAACCAGGCCACACGTCGGGTGCATCCGGCCGCGTGCCAGACAGGCCGCAGGTATATCGATCGTCGACCTGAATCATGAGCAAAGGTCCGCCGTGGATCTTCCCTGCCTCGATCTCGATGGACGGCACGCCACGCGCGTGGACGGCCGAGGTGCTCTCTATGCGCTGCTCGCGATCGCCCACAACCACCCCCTCTCACGCAGGGTTACGAGTACTCTCTTGATAGTGACTGATCGCATAGATACTTTCAAGGCGATAGTTTCAATGCGATAAAATGTCCTATTTTCGAAACAAGAGAGGGAATCATGGCGAGTCCCACAGTCCGCCGACGCCGTCTATCCGCCGAACTCATCCGCCTTCGCGAACGGACGGGGCTCAGCGTCGAAGAGGCAGGACGTCGATTGGAATGGTCACGCGGTCGCCTCAACAAAATGGAGGCCAACAAGTGGACCAGGCCCGACCTGGGGAACATTCGGGCTCTTCTGGACCTGTACTCGGTAACGGACCCAGCACAACGCGAGGCTGTCCTGACGCTGGCTCGCCAGTCACGCGAGAAGGGGTGGTGGGCCAACTATCAAGACATTTGGCGTGGTTCTCTAGCTGGATTCGAAGCAGAGACATCTTTGATCAACACCTACGAGGATCTCCGCGTACCCGGTCTGCTTCAGACCGAGGATTACGCCACGGCGATGTTCAAGGGTGGCCGGGTGATGGAGGATGCCCAAATTCGTCGCCGTGTAGAGGCGCGACTGGCGAGGCAAGCCGTCCTGCACAGCGAGACCCCACCTACACTGTGGGCTGTGATCGATGAAGCCGCACTGACCAAAACGGTGGGTAGTCCGTCGGTGATGTGCCAGCAGTTGCGGCATATCATCGAAATGAGTGCCAGGCCAAACATCTACCTGCAAGTTCTACCAGACTCGACCGGAGCCCATGCCGCCATGGACGGCGCATTCACCATATTGAATTTCCCGGATCAGAATGATCCGAGCATTGTTTATATTGAGACCGCGACAAGTGACCTATACCTGGAGACTTCCGAAGAGCTTGAGCACTACAGGCTTCTCTTCGATCTCATACGCTCGTCCGCACTCGGCCCAGACTCGTCCGTGGCATACCTGTCCAACCTGGTAGATCAGCTCCGTTAAGAGGTAATCATGAATCTCCCCCAGCCCTTCACGTGGCGAAAGAGTTCTTGTTCCGGCTCGGGCGACAACTGTGTCGAGGTCGCGCCCCTTCCCGGCGGCGGTCAGGCCGTACGGGACTCCAAGAACCCCGACGGCCCCGTCCTGAGATTCACCCCGGAGCAGTGGAACACCTTCATCGGCGGCGTCAGGGACGGCGAGTTCGACTAGGCGCGCCGCCTAGGCTCCGGTGCGGTCGCTCCATCTGACCTCGTACGGCCTGAGCTGGAACTCCTTGCCGTCCACGACGGTGGTGACGGGCGCGTCGGTGGTGTTGACCATCACGAGCTGGCGCTCCTGGGCCAGGACCCGCACCTGCGTGTTGGATGAGGTGACCGTCTCCAGCGTGACCCCGAGGGGGAACCACTTGGTGAAGCCGCTCATGATGCCCGCCATGGGCATCTCGACGCCGGTGGTCGGATGCCACAGGCAGCCGGGGCACGCCTGGTTCGCGTTAATGGACTTGCGCTGAGGGTTCCAGAAGAGCGAGGTGGTGACGCCGCTGGTGGCGAACTCCATCATCGCGGCCGTGTGGACGGCGATGCGGCGATCCTCCTCCCAGTCGCTGTTGGTGGGTTCGACGTACCATTCGGCCCACCAGACCGGCAGGTTTCCGCTCTTCTCCTGGAGCCACCTGGTGAGGGCGCCGAACTTGCCCAGGGCGGTGAACTCGTCGGGGAAGGCCCCCGCCTCCTTCGTGACCGAGGCTCCGTCGACGACGATGAAGTCGGCGCCGTCCTTGTTCTCGATCCAGTAGCTGACCGCCTCCAGGTCGCGCTGGACGATGCTCCCCCACGGTCCCTGGATCTCCGCACCCCGCTCGGGGACGGTGGTGCTGCCGACGGAAACGTAGGGGCCGCCGACCTTGATGTCCTTGTCGACGGCCTTCAGCGCGGCGTAGACCTTGTTGTACAGCTCGGTGTAGCCCTCGATGTCCCAGCGGTTCTGGGGGGTGTTCCAGAATCCCTTCAGCTCGTTCCAGACCATGAAGTGCTTGACGGTGGGGTAGCGCTTGGCGACGGTCACGGCGAGCCTGGCGTAGTCGTCGAAGTGCTCGCGCCGGGGTGCGGTCTCCAGTTGCGTCCAGTCGGTCCTGCCGGAGCTGCCGCCCTTCATCCAGTCGGGCGCGCAGCACAGCGTGATGATCGGGACGGCCTCGGAGCCGGCCATGAGTCTCACCCTGCGGTCGAGGTCGCGGAAGTCGTTCTTACCCGGCGCAGGCTCGGGATTGCCCGCGCCCCAGCCCATGATGTGCTGGTTCTGCAGCATCGGGACCCGGCTCAGCATGTGGGAGGCGGCCTCGGTGACGTCACTGCCCTCGTTGTCGGCGCTGAACTCCGTGTGGGTGATGCCCCAACGCGGCCACTCCTCAAGGGAGGGGGGCGACTCCAGCACGGGTGCCGGCTCCGTCGGAGCCGCGGTCATGGCCTGTCCGCGGGGAACGTCCGGCTTCGCGGCGTAGGCGATGATGCCGACCACGAGCACCACCGTCACGACCATGGCTCCCAGTGCGACCGGCCAGGCCGGGCGCCGTCGCTGGTGCCGTCCGTTAGTCGGTATCACCGAATTCCTCAATCCTCGCAGGTCAACGAATGTAGCGTTCCACAGCGGCAGCGGACCGTGACGGTGCCTCGGCATGGTTCACAGGCAAGCGTTACCGGCCATGCCGTCAGCGTATCCAGGGTGGCTTGCACAACGCTTGAAACTTCTACCGTAGTTCCCGCCCGCTCTCCAGCCGCCGGGCCGTCGCCGGGCCCGGCGACCGCGGGCCCCCTGCGAGCGGACCTGTCGGTGAGTCTCCGGGGACCCGCTAAATACGTGGTGAGCTGTCGGTCAGTCTCCCAGGACCCGCAAAGCCCGCTCGACGAGCGTGGGAACGGCGGCGCCGATCTCCTCGAAGCCCTCGCCGACGGTCTTGCCCTGCTTGAACCTGGCGTGGATGCCCTCCACGATGACGGCGAGTTTGTAGTTGCCGAAGGCCACGTAGAAGTCCAGGTCGGACAGGTCCGCGCCGGAGACCTTCGCGTAGTGGGCGGCGAACTCGCGGGCGGTGAGGAAGCCGGGGGCCACGGTGACGCCCGCCGCGACCGGGACCGAGGCGCGCTCCTCGTCGCCGGGGTCCTGCCAGTAGGTGAGGGTGAGGCCGAGATCGGCGAGGGGATCGCCGAGCGTGGACATCTCCCAGTCGACGACGGCGAGGATGTCGGGATCCGGGGACAGCCGCACGAGCGTGTTGTCGAGCCGGTAGTCGCCGTGGACGAGCGTCGAGGCGGACCGCGCGGGCAGGCGCTCGCGCAGGCGGGCCACCAGGCGGTCGTACGCGGGCAGTTCGGCGGTCTTCGACCGCTCCCACTGCTGCCCCCAGCGCTCCAGCTGGCGGGCCATGTATCCCTCGGGACGCCCGAAGTCCCCCAGCCCCGCCCTTTCGTAGTCGACGGCGTGGATCGAGGCGAGCACCTCGGCCAGGCGCTCCGACAGCCGCCGCGTCTGCCCGGGGGTGAGTGCCCAGGCGTCCTCCTGGGTCCGCACGGCCACGCCGTCCACGTGTCCCATGAGGTAGAAGGGCGCCCCGATCACCCCGGGGTCCTCGCAGAAGGCGACCGGCTCGGGCACGGGGACGGAGGTCGGCGCGAGCGCCGAGATCACCCGCCACTCGCGCCTCATGTCGTGGGCGGTCGGCAGTACGTGCCCCAGCGGCGGGCGGCGCAGCACCAGCCGGCGTTCGGGGGTCTCCACGACGTACGTCAGGTTGGATCTGCCGCCCGTGATCAGGGAGACCCCGGTAGGCTCACCGATGCCGGGGACATTGGCCGCGATCCATCCGACAAGGTGTGACCAGTCGATGCCAGGGGTGCTCATAGCCACTAATTAGAACGTCACTCGGGCCGGCGGCGCCAGCCGGGGTCTTTCAATGAGATTCCGAAACGTTGCGATGCACACAGCCTGCCCTCAGTTCCGTCCTTTATCGTTACATTACGTCCCTACCAGCATGCTTGAGCTTTACGGCATCCTTCGGGATGACGTAGGGGACCCCGCACATCCCAGTAGGAGCTCATGCGCGTCTCAGTTGTTCAGCCCCGTGATCTTGGACCGGCCGACATCGACCGATGGAGAGTCCTTCAGAGCGCCGACCCCGCCTTCGACACCCCGTTCCTGTCGCCGGAGTTCACCGTGACCGTCGGCGCGCTCCAGGAACGCGTCCGGGTAGCGGTGCTGCACGACGGGACGGACACGGTGGGATTCTTCCCCTTCGAGCGCCACCCGATGGGCATCGGCATGCCCGTCGCCGCGGGCCTGACCGACGCGCAGGGACTGGTGCACGCCAAGGACGTGGAGATCGACGCGCAGCGGCTGATCAGAGCGTGCGGCCTCGCCGTCTACGAGTTCGACCACCTGGTCTCCGGGCAGCCACTGCTTCAGGCGGGACACAGCAGGCACCCCTCGCCGATCATCGACCTGCGTGACGGCCACGACTCGTACATCGAGACGATCAAGGTGACCTCCGGCAAGACCTACCGCTCGACGGCGTACAAGAGCCGCAAGCTCCAGCGCGACGTCGGGCCGCTCCGGCACGACTACGCCACCACCGACCTGGCGCCGCTGCGCACGCTGCTCGGCTGGAAGACCGAGCAGTACCGCCGCACCGGCCGCACCGACAGGTTCGCCAAGCCGTGGATCGTGGAGCTGGTCGAACGCTTCCTCGCCACCGACACCGAGCACTTCGGCGGGGTCCTCGACATGCTGTACGCGGACGGGCGGCCGGTCGCCGGGCACTTCGGGCTGCGCACCGGCACGACCCTCGCGGGCTGGTTCCCCGCCTACGACACCGCCTTCGCGAAGTACTCCCCCGGCCTGATCCACCACCTCGCCATGGCCGAGAAGGCCGCCGACGCCGGAATCCAGGTCATCGACATGGGCCGCGGCGAGAAGGAGTACAAGGAGAAGCTCAAGAACGGCGAGTACGAGGTCGCCGAGGGCAGGATCGCCAGGCTGAGCCCCGGCGCCGGGGTCCACTGGATGCTGCGGGTACCGGTACGCAAGGCACGTGGCACGGTCCTGGCGAGCCCGCTCCTGCGCACCACCGCCGACCGCGCGCTCAAGACGTACGGCCGCCTGCGGACGTCCATACAGGCGTGATCCGTCCCGCCGTGGTTTGGGAACGGTCCCACGCCACGGCGGCACCCGCCCTTCGGGTTCGGGCGGCCGATCACACGGTCCGTCCGCCCTCCCCTGACGGCCGGTCGGCCCACCCACTCGAAAGGCCGGTCAACCGATCAGTTCGGCGACCACCGAGACGCCCCGCCTGACGTCGGCTCGCGACGCGGAGCCGTAGCCGATCACCAGTCCGTGCCGCAGCCGCGGACCGTGGTAGTGGCGGGCCATCGAGTCGAGCAGCACCCCCCGGGCACGGGCGGCCTCGACCAGGGGCGCGACCGTGTGCTCGGGCAACTCCACCATGACGTGCAGGCCCGCGGTGTCGCCCATGACCCTGGGACCGAGGATCTCGACGACCACGGCGCGGCGGCGCGCGTACTCCAGACGCGTCCGGCGCAGGTGCCGGTCCAGATCCCCCTTCTCCAGAAGCACCGCCACCGCCTGCTGTGCCGGACCGCTCGTGCGGTCGGCGAGGGCGTCCCTGGTCACGGCGAGGGCTTCGACGAGGCTCTGGCGGGCGACCAGCCAGCCGACGCCGATGTCCGGCGTCAGGATCTTGCTCAGGCTGCCCAGCAGCACCACCGACGCGGGGTCGAGGCCGTAAAGGGCGGGCAGCGGGGCGACGTCGTAGCGGAACTCGGCGTCGTAGTCGTCCTCCACGACGATCGCGCCGGTGCGGCGGGCCCAGGCGAGGAGGCGCTCCCTGCGCGGGATGGGCAGGCGCCCGCCGAGGGGGTACTGGTGGGCGGGGGTGGTGTGCAGGACGCGCAGGTCGCCGGGGAGTCCGTCCACGACGACACCGTCCTCGTCGACCGGGCAGGGCACGATCTCGGCGCCCCGCCCCGCGAAGACGTTCCTGGCGACGCGGTAGCCCGGTTCCTCCACGCCCGCCCGGTCACCGGGCCGTAGAAGGGTGGCGGCGACCAGGTCGAGCCCGTTGCCGGTGCCCCGGGTGACCATCACGTTCTCCGGTCCGACGGGGATGGCCCTGGTCCTGCGGAGGTGCTCGGCCAGCGCGGCGCGCAGCCTCGGCAGGCCGCGCGGGTCGGGGTCGCTCACCGGCGGCAGGTCGGCCGCTCTCCGCCAGGCCCTGCGCCAGGCCGCCCTGTCGTAGTCGTGGACCCACGGCCGCCCCGGGCGCAGGTCGATCACGCCCCGCCCGCTCTCGCTCCGGTAGCCGCTCCACCCCCCGTGGTCGTCCCCTTCGACCGGGACGGGGACGGGGGCCCGCCGCCCCTTCTCCCCCACGGCGGGAAACGCCATCTCGGCCACGTAGGTGCCGGAGCCGTGGCGTCCTTCGACCCAGCCCTCCGCGTACAGCTGCTGGTAGGCCTCGGTGACGACGGTGCGGCTCACCGCGAGCTGGCGGGCGAGGGCGCGGGTGGAGGGCAGGCGCTCCCCCGAGGTGAGGGCGCCGCCGCGCATGGCGTCCCTGAGGCTGTCGCCGAGCTGGACGGCGAGCGCCGTGCCCGCCTCACGGTCCACCGAGACAGGCAGGTCGACGGAAGGGCGTGGCAAAGTGGTCTCCTGTAAGAGCATTAGAGTGGACGTGTTCTCGGTATCCACTTCTTTCTAGGTTAGGGTCATGCTCTCTACGACTCCCCGTACCACCCTCAACCGCGCGAAGGACAAGGCCAGGACCTCCCGTGCGGACCTGTACGCGGTGCTGGACGCCGGACTGGTCTGCCACCTGGGCGTCGTGAGCCGAGGCTTCCCCATGGTCGTACCCACCGGTTACGGCCGGATAGACGACACCCTCTACCTGCACGGTTCCACCGGCGCGACCTCCCTGCGCGACGCGGACGAGGTCTGCGTCACGGTGACCCACCTGGACGGCATCGTGCTGGCCCGCTCGTCCTTCAACCACTCGGTCAACTACCGCTGCGCCATGGTCTACGGCCACGTCCGCCGGGTGGAGGACCCCGAGGAGCACCTCGCCGCGCTGCGGGCGATCACCGAGCAGCTCGCCCCCGGCCAGTGGGAGGCCGCCCGCAAGCCCACCCGCAAGGAGCTCGCCGCGACCATGGTGCTCGCCCTGTCCCTTGAGGAGGCGTCGGTGAAGGTGCGCCAGGGCCCGCCGGTCGACGAGGACGAGGACTACGAGCTGCCGATCTGGGCCGGGGTCCTGCCGCTTCACCAGTCCTGGGGAGCCCCCGAGCCCGACCCCGCCCTCACCGTGGACCTGGCCGTGCCCGAGCACATCACGTCGAGGACCATGCCCGCCCCGTCGGAGATGCCGGGCGTGAACCCTCCGCTTTAGCCCGTTTAGCCCGTGGGGAGCGCTTCGAAAGCCTTCCCTGTCCGCCCCCGCACCCGCATCGCCGCCGGCACCGGCGACCGGCTCCTCCACCGCGTCGGCGGAGGCGAAGGTCGCCCGCGCCCGGCGGGCCGTCGCGAGGCCGACGGTGAACCGCGGCGTAGCACCGAAAACGGGGATCAACCGGGATTTCGGTCCTGCCACCAAGGCTGCCTGGCCGGGCCGGCCGCGGTGAATAACCACTGATCAGCCCCATCCTGTGAGACTGATCCACGGTTAATGAGCGGAATGCTGTTATCTATCGCTAAGCTGCGGTCCGTCTGTTATGGGTGGGGGCCCAGACAACTGAGGAGACCGTTATGTACGGCACGCCATCGGCCTGGCGAGTCCCCGGATACACCGAGATCCGCGAGTTGGGCGCCGGTGCGGCCGGGCGTGTGGTGATGGCTCGGCACGACGCCGACGACATCATGGTCGCGATCAAGTATCTGTCCGACGAGCTCAGGAGCGACGTCGGGTTCGTGGCGCGCTTCCGGCACGAGGCGAGGCTGCTCAACGCCCTGAGCAGCCCGCACTCCGCCCGGCTGTACGACTACGTCGAGACCGGCGACGGCGCGGCCATCGTCATGGAGCTGATCAACGGCGTCCCCCTGCGCGCGCTGCTGCGCTCCGAGGGGCCGACCGGTCCCGAGGCGGCGCTGCTCGTGCTCAAGGGCTCGCTCCTGGGGCTCGCCTCCGCGCACTCGGCGGGCGTGGTGCATCGCGACTTCAAGCCGGAGAACGTGATGGTGGAGGCCGACGGGAGGAGCAAGCTCGTCGACTTCGGCATCGCGGTCCGTTCCGGCGACGGCGACCTCCCGGCGGGCACGCCGCCCTACATGGCCCCCGAGCAGTGGGTGGGCGGGCCCGCGGGACCCGCCACCGACGTCTACGCCGCCACCGTCGTGTTCTTCGAATGCCTGACCGGCACCCGCCCCTTCCGCGCCACGAACGTCGCCGCGCTGGCCCGCCAGCACCAGGTCATGCCGCCTCCGGTCGAGGAGGTGCCCTCCGCCCTGCAGGGGCTGGTCGAGCGCGGCCTGGCCAAGCACCCCGCCGACCGGCCGCCGACCGCGAGCGCGTTCCTCACCGAACTCGAGGCGGTGGCCGCCGAGGCCTACGGCCCCGACTGGCAGGACCGCGGCCGGCGTCGCCTGGCCGCGGTCGCCGGGCTACTCGCCGGGATGTTCCCGATGGAGGTGCCCGTCCCCGGAGCCGACACCTCGCTGGCCATGACCGAGCTCGACGGCGGCGACCTCGGCGGGACGAGAACCTCCTCGGTCAGCAGGCTGGGCATCAAGATCCTCGTCGGCGTCGGTTGCATCGCGGTGATCGGCGGGCTGACCGCGGTGCTGGTCGGCTCCGGCGACCCCACGGAGATCCAGTCGCAGGGTGCCGTCACCTCGCACAGCCCCTCCCCCTCCGACCCGCTGGAGACGCTCGCCCCCGAGGACGACCCCGACGAGCTCGACGAGCCGGTGGAGGAGTCTCCGTCCGCGGGCACGCCCACCCCGACGCCGACCCCGAGCATCACGGCCACCTCCGGTCTTCCGCCCGTGGCGCCCACCGCGACGTCGGCGGCCGCGACGCCCACAGCGTCGGCGAGGCCCACCAGGAGGCCCACCACCCGGCCGACGAGGACCCCGACGCGGCTGCCGTCCACGGAGCCCACCCCGGAGGAGAGCACCACCCTGGACGGCCCCCGCGACCCCGACCGTCCCACGACCACGCCGCCGTCGGCCACCCCGACCCGTCCGACGACCGCCCCCACCCAGCCCACGACCCGCCCGACCCGGCCGACGTCCTCTCCCACGCGGACGTCGGCGGAGCCGACCCCCAGCTCGGACCCCTCCCCCACCCGGACGGACCCCTCATCGCCGGGCACCGAGCCGCCTCCCACCCTCTCCAGCTCGCCTTTGCCGCCGGTCGAGACGGCCCCCGCGGCGTTTCTCGCACTGGGCCTGGTGACGAGCGGTGTCGTACCGTTCACACTGGCCGTCAAGCGCGGCATGTCAGGACGGCACCGGAGACGCCGGTAGACAGGGGAACGATCGCGATCATGAATATCACCCCATGAGCACCGATCGCGGAGACATCGCCGGGTTCCGGCTGACCGGCCGTACCCGGACGGACGACCTGGGAGTCTGGTCGTCGGCCGTCGCGCCCGACGGCCGGCCGGTCGGCGCGCTCAGATTCGACCCGCGACTGGTCGCCGATCCCGCGGCGCGCGAGCGGCTGGTCGCGGCCGTGCTCGCCGACCGCGGGCTCGCGCGAAGCGGCGTGACCGGGCTGGTCCCGATCGCCGACCTCATCACGGCGAGGGACGAGGTCTGGCTGATCACCTCGGAACCGGTCGATCCGACGGTGGGCGACCTGCTCTCGGCCGGACCGGCCTTCTCGCCCGGATCGTCCCGGCCCGACGCGGGCAGCGCGGCCACCGTCCTGGTGGAGACCGCGCAAACACTGCTGGCCGTGCACGCCTCCGGGCTCGCCCACGGACAGGTTCACCCGGGCACCGTGGTGATCGCCTCGGACGGGTCGGCGCTGCTCACCGGGCGAGGGCTGGCCGATGCCCTTCTCGGCCGCCCTTCCGCACCGGAACGTGACGTGGCGGCCTGGGCGTCGCTCGCCCGAGGGCTCGCCGCGACCTGGGCCTCGGCCGATCGCGGGGCCGCGGGGCTGCTGGAGAGGGCTGCGGCGACGGCCTCCACCAGAGGGCTCGCCTCCGCGCGCGACGCGCTGCTCGCCGGGCGCGATGTGCTGCCGTCCGGGTTCACCACCCGCGACAGGCTCGTGGAGACCCTGCACCTGTGGCCGGCGCACGAGGCGTCCGTGCCGGGCGGTCCCGCGGCCCCCGTACGGTCGGCCCCGGACGAGGGGGAGATCGCGACCCTGCTGCATGTCCCGAGGGCCGATGAGCCGCGCGCCCAGGGGACCGGCGAGTGGGCCCCCGGGGGTGACCGGCGGGGGGCCGAGGAGGTGGTCATGCGGTTCGGTCCCGGGGTGCCTTCCGAGACCACGGCAGCCCAGCTCTGGCGGGCCGGAAGGGACCAGCAGCAGACCGAACCGCCCTCCGGCAGGCTCGACGCGGGCGCGGCCCCCCGCGCGCGCCGCAGACGCGGCCGTACGATCCTCGCCTCGGTGATCCTCGCGCTGATGGTCGTGGGCGCGCTGGCGCTCTGGCTGTTCCGGGGTTCGGCGACGCCTTTGGAGGTGACGAAGGTGGACGTCAGCGCCCCGAAGAAGACGCAGGGGTGCGACACCACGGTAAAGATCACCGGCGTGCTGTCCACCAACGGCGCGGGCGGCGAGGTGCGCTACCAGTGGAAGCGGAGCGATCGTAAGAAGCCGATCGCGCAGACCGACCAGATCCCGTCCGGGACGACCTCGCACGAGGTGAGCCTGGAGTGGACGGTCAAGGGAGAGGGAAATTTCAAGGGAACCGCCACCCTGATGCTGCTCTCTCCGGTACCCGAGGGGAAGAAGATCCAGGACAAGGCTACCTTCGCCTACAAATGTTCATGATTGATCACCAAGGTCCACAATGCGGCACAAAGCCGTTCTTACTACTCTGGCGGCCATGACCACGCAGACCCCCTCCGGCTGGTACCCCGATCCCTACGGCTCACCGCTGTTGCGGTGGTGGGACGGCAACCAGTGGACCGACGCCACCCATCAGGCGGACGTTCCCGCCGGACAGGGCACGGCGGAGGGGCCGCGGACCGGCCCCTCCTTCCAGCAGTACCCGACGGGCCGGCAGCACCCGACGGGGCCCGACTCCCGGCAGGCGGGCCCGCCTCCCGCGCGGGAAGGGGCGCACGGTGGTGGGCCCACCGGCCAGTGGGCCCAGCAGGCCACCCCCGGGTCGGCGGGCACGGAACAGCCACCGTGGGGCGGCGGGCCGCCGAACGGCAACACGGCGCAGATGCCCGTCCCGCCGCACGGCGGCTACCCGTCCGGGCCTCCACCACGCAAGAGCAGCCCCCTCCCGTGGATCCTGGGAGGCGGAGGCGCGCTGATCCTCGTGATCGTGATCGTGGTCGCCGCGATGTACCTGATGAACCCCGACGGCACGAACACCGCGGGCAGGTCTCCCGCGCCCCGGACACCACCCCCCACGGCGAGCCTGGAGCCCACCGAGCCGACTCCCGAGGCGACGCCCGCACCCTCGGGAAGCGCGCCGCCCCAGGCGGTGGACGGGCGCGTCACGGACCCGGTGACCGGCCTGTCGTTCGAGATGCCCGAGGGGCCCTGGGAGGTGCCTCCCACCGTCGGCGGCGGGCTCGGGTTCGTCTGGAACAGCGCGGCCATCGCCGTCGCCCAGGAGAACTTCGACGGCAGGGGCGGCGACTGGCTCGGCAACGTGCTCACCGGTGAGCTTCCCGACCAGTACGGCTACCAGGGTGTCGGCAGCCTGCGTTCGGCCGCCGCGACGCTGCTGCAGGTCGTGGAGCCCGCCTTCTACAGCCCTCCGCACAAGCGGAACATCGTCGAGGACAAGGCCGTCAAGGTGAGCGGCAAGGACGCCTGGCTGCTCGTCTTCGACCTGGACTTCTCCGAGCAGTCCGAGATCAACGACTGGAAGTGGAAGCGGGAGCGGGCCGCGTTCTTGATCGTCGATCGTGGTGAGAACACCCGTCCGGCGCTGGCCTACATCTCCATACCGGACAATCTAGACATATCTGCAGTAGACAAGGTGATCAAGTCATTCAAGCTGCCCTGAAGTGAGTACTACCCTGAGGGCTATGAGTGACCTGCTGGTCTGGATCGACTGTGAGATGACCGGGCTCGACCTTGGCCGTGACGCGCTTGTCGAGGTGGCCTGCGTGGTCACCGACGGCGAGCTGAACCAGCTTGACGAGGGGGTGGACGTGGTCATCAAGCCCCCACCCGAGTCCCTTGAGCAGATGTCGGAGGTGGTGCGGGAGATGCACACCGCCTCCGGCCTGCTGGAGGCGCTGGAGGGCGGCGTCACGCTGGCCGAGGCCGAGTCCATGGTGCTCGAATACATCAGGGGCCACATCCGGGAGCCGAAGAAGGCCCCGCTGTGCGGCAACTCCATCTCCACGGACCGTTCCTTCCTCGCCCGCGACATGCCCGCCGTGGACGGGTTCCTGCACTACCGGATGATCGACGTCTCCTCGGTGAAGGAACTGGCCCGCCGCTGGTACCCCCGGGTCTACTTCGCCTCACCGGAGAAGCAGGGCGGCCACCGGGCGCTCGCCGACATCGTCGAGAGCATCCGGGAGCTGCGCTACTACCGCGCGGCGGTCTTCGTGTCCCAGCCGGGCCCCGATTCCGCCACCGCGAGGGAGTTGGCCGAAAGCGTGTCCACGCGCAGGCCTTGAACGTTTCACGAGAAACCCGGTACGAAACGACTCCCAAAGACCGCTACACTTTTCATGTGCTGCCACGGCGGCGATGGTGGGCGTAGCTCAGTTGGCAGAGCGCTAGGTTGTGGTCCTAGATGTCGGGGGTTCAAGTCCCCTCGCTCACCCCATCGGAACGGCCGGTCCTTAGGGACCGGCCGTTCCGCATTTCCGGCCCCATTACCCACCAAAAGTGGATATTGCAGGTTATGCTCGCTGCTATCGCAACGCCGTTAGGACCGGGGGTTTCGGCGACCTGACCGTGTTTCAGCCACGGAGGCCGGATGAGAGTCGACGATGCCCCGTTCGACGCGGAGCCCAGAGCCGTTACGGGTCTGAGCAGGCGTGAGACCGAGGTCATGGAATTGATCGCGATGGGGCGCTCCAACGGGCAGATCGCCCAGCACCTGTTCCTGAGCGAGAAAACCGTGAAGAACCACGTGAACCGGATATACGCCAAGCTCGGCGTCGACTCGCGGGTCACCGCGATCGACCTGTGGCTGGAACGGGCCGCGCACGAGGAGTCGCAGCGCCACTAGCGCCCGCCGGCACGGGCCCCTCGGGTCCGTCCTTCACACGTGCGGCGTCATCGCGGACCGGCTCCGCGATCCAGTGGCCCCGTGTCGATCGGGGTCACGTGCGCGAGTACGGGCGCGAGGCTCTCGACGCCACGGCGACCGCCCTGCGGGTCGGCCGGGGCCGTGTGCGCGAGTACGGGGCCAGGCGGTGAGCCGCAGGCGGCGGAACACGTCTCCAGGGCTCGGGCGATGGCGGACGTGCCCTCCCTCAGCTCCTCCGAGGTGATCGAGAGCGCCGGACGCAACCGTACCGACCGCTCTCCGCAGGGCAGGACGAGCACGCCCTCCTCCTCCCGCAGGCGGGCCACCAGGAGATCGCGCTTCACGGCGTCCGGCAGGTCGAAGGCGCACATCAGGCCGCGTCCACGCGCGTTCTCCGCCAGGTCGGGGAAACGCTCCTGGATCTCCACCAGCCCTGCGAGGAGCTCGGTGCCGAGCCTTCCCGCACGCGGGATCAGGCCGTCGCGCTCCACGATCTCCAACATCCGGCGGGAGCGGACCATGTCGACCAGCCCGCCGCCCCAGGTGGAGTTGATCCTGCCGCTGACCTGGAACACGTTGCCCGGCACCGTGTCCACCCTGCGGCCCGCCATGATCCCGCCCACCTGGACCTTCTTGGCGAAGGCCACGACGTCGGGACGCAGGCCCAGCTGCTGGTACGCCCAGGGGGTTCCGGTGGTCCCCGCGCCGGTCTGCACCTCGTCCAGGACGAAGAGGGCGTCGTGCTCGTGGCAGAGCCGTTCCATGGCGAGCAGGAACTCCGCCCGCATGTGGTTGTCGCCGCCCTCTCCCTGAATGGGCTCGGCGATGAAGCAGGCGATGTCGTGGGGGTGGCGTTCGAAGGCCGCCCGCGCCGCGGCCAGGGACCGCTCCTCGGCCGCCTCGACGTCGCCGAGGTGGATCGCGGGCACCTCGATCCTGGGCCAGTCGAACCTCGGGAAGCGGTCGGTCTTGATCGGGTCGGTGTTCGTCAGCGAGAGGGTGTAGCCGCTGCGCCCGTGGAAGGCCCGGGTGAGGTGGAGGACCCTGGTGCCGAGTTCCCGCGAGTGCCCCCGCGCGCCGTTGAGACGGCTCTTCCAGTCGAAGGCGCACTTGAGCGCGTTCTCCACGGCGAGGGCGCCGCCTTCCACGAAGAACAGGTGCGGCAGCTCGGGATCACCGAGCACCCGGGCGAACGTCTCGGCGAAGTCGGCGAGGTGAGTGGTGTAGAGGTCGGAGTTGGCGGGCTTGTTCGCGGCGACCCTGCCGAGCAGAGCCAGGAACTCCGGATCGTCGTCGAACGGGTTCACCCCGAGCGGGGCCGAGGCGAAGAAGGAGTAGAAGTCGATGTAGCTCCGGCCGGTGCGGGCGTCGACGAGCCGGGACCCCCGGCTCCGTTCCAGGTCCAGTACGAGCCGATAGCCGTCGACGAGCAGGTGACGGGCGAGACGGCCATGAACGTCCATGTCCCCTCCACGGTGATCCGAAGAGATGATCCCCCGCTATTTACGTATCCACACGGAGACATTACGCTCTGGAGACGGTTCTTGTGAAGATTTTTCGGTCCCCCGACGCCCTGGACGCGAATGTCCGGGCGCCGGGACCGCGCGGTCCAAGCCCCTCCCGATGACCGTCTCCCTTCCCGGAGACCGCCCCTTCCGAGACCACAGATCGGTCAAATCAACCTGCCGCGGGGTGGGCCAGGTCAGCTCGGCGGAGAAATGCGGATGCCGACGGTGCCGTCGGCGCCCCTGCGGAACCTGCTGCCGATCATGATCAACCGGGCGAGGAACCCGTACTTCGCGATGATCAGCCCCCGGACCCGCTCCCTCTCCTCGGCCGGCAACTCCCGCGCGACGCCCCTGACCCCCTCCCCCCGCGTGTTGCCCCGCACGTCACACGCCGCCACGACGACCTCCGGATTGTTACGGATCCTCTTGGCCTTACCTGAGGAGCCGGCGGTCCAGATGAGCAGGGAGTCACCGTCCGAGGCGGCCCACACCGGCGTCGGCACCGCGGCGCCGCTCTTCTTGAAGGTGGTCACGGACACGTACTTCTCGGTGCCCAGATCCTGGATGCGCGTCATGCACGGCAGGCTACGCCGCCGCGTAGACCACCAGGGACACCGCCACGTACTGCGCCAGGTAGGCGGCGACGGTGAAGGCGTGGAAGACCTCGTGGAAGCCGAACCAGCCGGGAGAGGGGTCGGGCCTGCGCATGCCGTACACGATCCCGCCCGCCGTGTAGAGCACCCCGCCCAGAAAGAGCAGGGCCACCGCGACCATCCCCGCCCCCTCCACGAGCTGGGGCAGCACGAAGACGGCCGTCCAGCCGAGGCCGATGTAGAGCGCGGTCGAGAGCCACCGGGGAGCGCCGGTCCACAGCACCCGGAAGAGGACCCCGGCGATCGCGCCGCTCCAGATCACGCCGAGCACCACCGCGCCCGCCACACCCTCCAGGGCGAGCAGCGCGAACGGGGTGTAGGTGCCCGCGATGATCAGGTAGATGTTGGCGTGGTCGAGGCGCCGCAGCACCTCCTCCAGGCGCGGGGAGAGCTTCCCCCGGTGGTAGGTGGCCGAGATGCCGAAGAGCAGGCCGGAGGTGATCGCATAGACGACGGCGGCGAGCCTCGCCTCCGGGGTGGGGCCCAGCGCGACGAGGACGAAGCCCGCGACGAGCGCCACGGGCAGCGTCCCGGCGTGCAACCAGCCGCGCAGGCGCGGCTTGACGGACTCTGTGAGCGTTTCCGTGAGGGACGTGGCCATGAACCTACGGTAGCGTAAGTTACGCGTTCGTAGGTTGTGATCTGTCCTACACGAACGTCGACCCGACGAGAGCAAGGCGCCGCACGCCAGACCGTACGAGGTGGTGATCCGCCCTACCCGGACGCCAACCGGTCGCCACTGCGCATATGGTTTCCCCTCGGGTTCGCATCAGGAACCTACGGGTTCACATCAGGGAAAAGAGGACCGAACCGATGGGCAGGCGGGAAGCGCGGGAGCCGATGCCGGGACGGTATCCGGTGACCTTCGGCGAGGTCGATCTCCTGCAGGACCTCGACCGGCCCTCCGGCTGGGTGATCTCCAAGGACGGCGTACCGCAGTCGTACGTCGACCTCGACGACGCCACCTACCTCGACTTCGAGTACGTCCGGCTGATGGCCGACGTCGTCGACCTCCTCCGCGAGGGCCCGCTGGACGCCGTGCACGTGGGCGGCTGCGCCTGCACCCTGCCCCGCTACGTCGCGGAGACCCGCCCGGGGTCCCGGCAGATCGTCGCCGAGCCGGACGAAGGGCTCGTCCAGCTCGTCAGGGACCAGCTCCGGCTGAAGTCGGTGCCCCGGCTCAAGGTCAGGATCCTCGACGGCCGCACCGCCACCACCGGACTCGGCGACGCCTCCGCCGACCTGCTCGTGCTGGACGCCTTCAGCGGCGCCACGATGCCGATCGAGCTCGCCACCTCCGAGTACATGGGGGACGTCGCCCGCGTCCTGCGCACGGACGGCACCGTGCTGATCAACGTCGCGGACGGCAAGGGGCTCGCCTTCACCCGCCGGGTGCTCGCCACCGTCCGCACCACCTTCCCCCAGGTCGTGCTGCTCGCCGAACCCGGCGTCATGCGGGGACGGCGCTTCGGCAACCTCATCGTCGCCGCCTCCCGCCTGCCCCTGCCCGTCTCCGGCCTCACCCGCAGGGCCGCGGGCGGCCTCACGCAGGCCCGCTGCGTGTACGGCGAGGACATCGTCAACTTCATCGCCGGAGCCCGCCCCCTGCACGACGGCGACGCCGTGGTCATCCCCGTCCCCCCGCCCGCGGTCTTCGGCTGACTCGGCTCCCAGCCTGTTCTGCCCCCTCCCTCCGGCGCACCGGTCCGGCTGTCCGTCCGGCCCGTAACCTCGGCCCGTCAGCCCGACGCACGGGCCGAACGCGTCGCCCCGGCCTCCGTTCCGCACCTCAGTCCGGGACGGGAACCCAGGCGCTGACCAGGGTGCCCTCGCCGGGCGTCGAGGAGACGTCGAGGCCGCCGCCGAGCGCGGCCATCCGGTCGGCGAGCGCGCCCAGGCCCCCGTGGCCGGACCCGCCCCGCTCGAAGCCCCTGCCGTCGTCGGAGACCACGGCCCGCAGGCGCCCGCCCGACCAGGCCAGCCGCGCCTCGATCCTGGAGGCGTCGGCGTGCTTGAGCGCGTTGGCGATGGCCTCGCTGACCGTGAAGTACACGGCTCCCTCGATCTCGTCGGGAAAGCGCCGCGAGCGAAGCGCGGGATCGACCGTCACGGTCGTGGCCACCGGCAGCCGCGAACAGCGTTCCTCGACCGCCTCGGCCAGACCACCCTGGCTGAGCACGGACGGGTGGATGCCCGCCGCCAGCTCCCGCAGGTCGGCGAGGGTCTGGCGGGCCTGCTCGCGCAGGAGCGTCAAGCTGTCGGAGCCGCCGCCGGTGGCGCGGGCCAGCTCCAGCCCCGCGATCAGCGCGACGAGTTGCTGCTGTGCCCCGTCGTGGATGTTGCGCTCGATCCGCCGCCGCTCGGCCTCCTGGGCGTTGACCAGGCGTGCCGCCAGCCCCGCGCTCTGGATCGCCAGCCCGATCGGCACCGCGAGCGAGACGAGCAGCCTGCGGTCCTCCGCGTTGAGGCGCCCTACGACCTTGGGTCCGCAGGCGATGTGCCCCAGCCCCGCCGGGACGGTGAGCACGGCCTCGCCGTCCTCCCTGCCCGCCACCACCCGCGTGCCGTCCGCGAGCGTCACGGCGGCCCACCGCGTCTCCAGGCCCGCTCGTACGGCCTCCGCCAGCCTTCCCAGCTGCTTCACGGGCTCCACCTCCTCCAGGCCCGGCCCGAGCTCTGTCAGGAGTTCGTCCACCGTGGGCCTGAGGTCGAAGATCAGGAAGAGTCTGGAGCCCTTGATCCCCACCTTGATGTCGAGCAGGTTGTGGCGGAACACAGCCGTGGTGATCACCGCGGGCAGCGCCGCCACCGCCGTCACGACGCCGAGCCAGCTCAGCGCATGGCTTCCCTGCCCGGCCTGCCCGAAGATCATCGTCAGCACGGAACCGCTCAGACCCGCCGCCACCCCGAAGGCCATCCAGCGGAGCAGGCGTCGCTCGGCACGGGGTCCGCGCCGCCCGCGCAGGACGAGGGAGACCAGCACCGACAGTGACACGATGAAGACCGCCAGCTGCCCGAACCCGCCCACCAGCGCGGCGAACAGCCCAGCCATGCCTTCGAGCCCCAGCGGGTTGCCGTACGGGAGAAACGCGTAGACCTCGTCCGGGCTCAGCAGGATGCCCAGCCAGTGCAGGAAGATCGCCACTGCGGCGATCCAGGCGACCGGGCGCCAGCGCGCCGAGGGCAACCTGCCGTCGGGGAAGATCAGCGGGACGAAGACCCAGCTCAGACCGTAGAAGACGGGAAGCGCCGAGGTCAGCAGCACGGCGGCCACGGCCAGAGGGCCACTCCCTTCTCCGTACGTCGTCAGGACGCCCACCCCGAGGCAGCCGAGGCCCAGGCAGCAGGCGGCGGCGAGCAGCAGCCAGCCGTAGGGGTTGTCGGGGCGCCGCACCGCGATGAGCAGGCCGACCGACGGCAGGGCCGTGCAGACCGCGATGAACAGCCACTCGCTGAACGGCACGGACATGCGGGCCGCCAGCAGGCAACCCGCGACGATCCCGGCAACCGACACCGCGGCCATCGACGTGGCGAGGGCGCGGGCCGGGGTGGTGGACGTCGACGGCCCCGGCGACGACGCGGGTGCCGGGACGGTGCGGGAGGCCGTGGACGTCATGGGACGTAGGGTGACCTGCCACCGGCTCCGCCGTCCAGGGGGTTGTCCGCATATCCGGTGTGGTTCGCCGCACCCGCGAGACGGAGGACCACCGGGTGTCGTGAGCGGGGAGCGCTTTCTAGTTTCGGATGAGGGCCATCGGGGAGATGGCCGCAACGCCGGAGACCAGCCAAGGAGAACCTCATGCGGTTGCCGTTCCGATCGAAGCGCCTGCTCGCCGTCGCCGTCGCCGTCGCGGCCGTTCCAGCGACGGCCCTGCCACTGGCCGTCCCCGCGTCGGCGGTCACGGAGGTGGTCACCACGGGAGCGGCCACCTCCGCGGTCACCGCAGGGGCGGTCACGGCCGAGACGACCACGTCGGGAGCGGTCATGGCCCGAGGCGTTCTCGCCGAGCCGGAGATCCCCGACAGCCCCGCCGGCCGGCAGTTGCGCTGGTTCCTCGGCGCGCCCGACCGGGCACCGCTCTCGGAGAGCGAGCTCGGGGAGCATCTCAACTCCGGCTACCTCTCGTCGCTCACGGTCAACGGCGTCAACGCCTTCCTGCAGGCGGCGAAGGGGTTCCGCCTGGAGAAGCTGACCAAGGAGACGCCGTCCGCGCTGGCCGGGACCGGGGCGATCGGCGAGCAGGCGTTCGTCCTGCAGCTCGGTGTGGACGGCGACGGGAAGATCAACCTGTTCGGGCTGACGCCTCCGGAGCCCTCCGTACCCGCCGCTCCCAAAAACTGGAAGCAGCTCGACGCCCGGCTCCGCGAGGTCGCACCGCGCGTGGGCTTCCTCTCCGCCGAGATCGACTCGCGGGGCAGGTGCGACGTCGCGCACGCCGTGGCGCCGGACACGGTCCGGCCGTTGGGCTCGATCTTCAAGCTGTACGTGCTGGGCGCCGTGGCCGAGAAGGTCCGCGACGGCAAGCTGAACTGGAACACCAAGCTCACGATCAAGCCCGAGTGGAAGAGCCTGGGTGAGGACGGACTGACGGGCCGTCCAGACGGCAGCACCACCACGGTGAAGGAGGCCGCCAAGCTGATGATCTCGATCAGCGACAACACCGCCACCGACATCCTGATCCACACGGTCGGCCGCAAGGCGGTGGAGGCGAAGGTACGGCAGTGGTCGAGCCACGCCACCCGGAACATCCCCTTCCTCACCACGCGCGAGGTCTTCCTGCTCAAGGGCGTGAACCACCCGGCGCAGGCCCGCGCCTACCTGGCGCTCGACACCGCGGGCAAGCGCGCCTACCTCAAGAACACGGTCGCCGGACAGTCGCTGTCGGACATCGTGCTCTGGCAGAAGCCCAGGGAGATCGACACTCTGGAGTGGTTCGGCTCGCCCCGTGACGTCTGCCGCGCCTACGCCGGGCTCCTCAAGCTGGGGGGCAAGCAGGTGAGCGCGGTGATGTCGGCCAACGACGTCGGGATCGGGCTCGACAAGAAGAAGTGGCCGGTGGTCTGGGCCAAGGGCGGTTCGGAGCTGGGGGTCCTCGACCTGTCGTACATGGCACGCTCGGCCACCGGGAGGACCTACGTCGTGACCGCGCTGACCAGCGACCCCGCCGGCGCGCTGGACGAGCGGGGCGCGATCTCCGAGCTGATCTCGCTGAGCCGAGGCGGCTTCGCACTGGCCCGCGGAAAGTAGCCCCTTAGGGATGGCTGAGTGGCCCCGCTAGATACCTCCAGTGTGGAGACCCCGCTTTCGGGTGGAGACAGAAAACGCGGCCTGGGGTCACAGGTTAGGGAGTCGAACACCTGCGCGAGCTCTAATTGGGTGTGCAGGATACGAGGCATGGCGCTGACCGTGAAGCGGGCCTTCAAATTCCGCTTTTACCCGACCCCCGAGCAGGCCGAAGAGCTCGCTCGGACGTTCGGCTGCGTGCGCTTGGTGTACAACCAGGCGCTCCGAGAGCGCAGCCGCGCCTATGCCCTCGAAGGCCGCCGTATCTCCTTCGTGGAGTCCTCAGCGGCGCTGACAGCGTGGAAGCGCACCGACGAGCTGGCGTTCTTGAACGAGGTATCGTCGGTGCCCCTGCAGCAGGCGCTGCGCCATCTTCAGGCGGCGTTCGCGAACTTCTTCGCCAAACGCGCCAGGTATCCGACGTTCAAGTCCCGCAAGAAGTCCCGGGCCTCGGCCGAATACACCCGCTCGGCGTTCAAATACCACGACGGTCAGATCACTTTGGCGAAGATCAACGGGCCGCTGAACGTCGTGTGGTCACGCCCCCTTCCCGAGGGCGCGCGGCCGTCCACGGTGACGGTGAGCAAGGATGCGGCGGGCCGCTGGTTTGTCTCCATCCTGTGCCAGGACACGATCCACCCCCTGAACCCGACCGGCGAGGCGATCGGGCTCGACGCCGGAATCACCGCGCTGGTCACGCTTTCCCGTCCGATCCCGGGGGTAAGCGACACGGACGGCAAGGTCGCCAACCCGCGCCACGAGCGTGCCGATCGGCGCAGGCTGGCCCGCGCCCAGCGAGCACTAGCCCGAAAAAAGAAGGGGTCAATCAACCGACGCAAGGCAAAACTCACCCTCGCCCGGCTGCATGCCCGCATCGGTGATCGGCGCCGTGACTTCCTGCACAAAATCACCACCTCGATCGTCCGCGAGAACCAAGTGGTCGCGATCGAGGACCTTGCCGTGCGCAACCTGATGAAGAACCACAGTCTGGCCCGTGCCATCTGCGACGCCTCCTGGCGGGAACTACGCACCATGCTGGAGTACAAAGCACAGTGGTATGGGCGGGAACTGCTGGTCGTGGACCGGTGGTTTCCCTCCTCGAAGCTGTGCTCGGCTTGCGGTGTCATCGCTCGGTCCATGCCGCTGAATGTCCGGACGTGGGAGTGCGTCTGTGGCGCGATCCATGACCGGGATGTTAACGCCGCGAAGAACATCCTCGCCGCCGGGCTGGCGGAGAGGTGAAACGCCTGTGGAGGACCGGTAAGACCCGACCCGCGAAAGCGACGAAGGCACGGCCCAACGAAGCAGGAAACCCAACCCGTGAGGGTCGGAGTCCCCAGGCTTCAGCCATGGGGAAGAGGTCAACATGATGGACCAGATGGGCTAGCCCGAAGGGATCTCTGGTGCTCGCACCAGGCTTCGAGAACGTCACCTACATGATCGATAGCGTGATGGACCAGGCTGACTCACACGGCGGCACCATCCCAACGGAACGGAGACATCGTGGCCGGAAGGTGGCGCCGTGGCCTCCGGCCCAGGGGCCGCTGACAGGCTTAGCGCTCGACGAGGGTGACGCAGGCGACGCGGATACCGGCCGCGCCGGCCTCCGGACCCGTGCTGCGGGTGGGCTCGGCGTGGATCACGAGCGATCTGGGGAGCCGCCCGGGGACGAGCGCCCAGCCCTGGGTGGCGGTGCCGGTGGCGGCGCCCCGTGCGTCGGTGGTGAAGTCGAGCCAGACCTCGTTCTCGGCGCTCGCGTGGGTGTGGGAGTGCTGGTAGTGCGGCCCGGCGTCCTCCGGTTCGAAGCCGCACGGGTTGACGTGCAGGTGCGCCCCGTACGTACGCCCCGGGAGCATGCCCTTCACGGTGACCGTGGCGGTGGCGAGCACCGCCCCGGACTCCATGTTGACCTGTGCCCAGGCTCCCGGCGGCACGAGCCGGGTGTCGTAGACGATGGCGGAGGCGCGCGGCGCGGGATCGGTGAACGTGCCGCCCCCGATGAGACGGATCTCGCGGGCGCCCGGGGTGGCCGACGCCACGGCCGGGCCGCGCCCGGCGGGATCGGCGGCCTGATCACCGCAGCCCGCGCAGAGCAGAGCCACAGCGGCGAGAACTCCCATGATGCGCATCCACGATCTCCTTGAGCGGCCGGAGAAGAGCAGAGCCCACCATATCGAGTAATCATATGATCACTCTCGGTATTGACCGCTCTCGGCCACGCCGCCCAGGAAGCGCGGGATGTGATCGGCGCGGGAGCGGTTCAGGCGTTGGCCGAGGCGATCTCGTCGATGCGGGCGGCCAGGGTGAAGTCGAGTTCCGTCAGGCCGCCCGCGCTGTGCGTGCTGAGCGCCAGGTGGAGGGTGCGCCAGCGGATGTCGATGTCGGGGTGGTGGTCGAGCTTCTCGGCCTCCACCGCGATCTCGTCCACGATGCGGATCGCGGTCGGGAAGTCGGTGGCGTTGATCGTGCGGCGGATCTCGTCGCCCTCGCGCCGCCACTCGGGCAGGCCGGTCAGCCGAGCGTCCACCGTGGAGTCGTCAAGCAGGTTCATCCCCCCAGGAGATCATGTCTCCGGCGAGGACACCAAGCCTGGGCAGGCTTCCGGCGCGCCTGGCCATGGCCATGATGCCCTGGGCCATGGAGGTGGCGTGGCTGGCCTGGTCGAGGAGGGGCTCCAGCTCGGGCAGCAGTTCGGGCAGCCCGGCGAGGCTCCACTCGTGCCAGCCCGACAGGCGGGTGCCCCCGCTGTCGGGGTCCTCGGCGCGGTAGGCGGCCAGGATCGGGCACTCGCGGTTGATGCGGAGCAGCCATCGCTCGATGTCGGCGTTGAACGCGGCGATCCGGGAGGGCGCGGCGTACAGCCAGCCGTCGTCGCCGATGCGGTCTGACTCGCCGTCGGCGACCGGGTAGGTGCGGACCACCGTGCCGTGCAGGAGCAGACCGCTCGCCACCATGAGCTGGCGGCCCTCGCACCAGTCGAGCGCCCCGCGCAGGGGCGCCGGAACGGTGTCGACGATGACCGCGCGCTGGGAACTGCTGGGCTGACGGGCGAAGCGTACGTGCACCTCGGCCCACATGTAGTAACTCGCCTCCCCCGCACCGAAGAAGGGGAAGGGGAAATCCTGGTCGGGGTGGGCCATGTGTCGGGTTCTCCGCGGGAGAAGGGTCAGGAGTCGTTCCGAATATGAACGACTCCTGACGACGCCCCCGGGATTACTCGCCGAGACCGTTTATTTGACCGGATCCGGTCATTTGACGGCGCCCGAGGTCAGACCCGACTGGATCTGGCGCTGGAAGATGATGTAGATGATCATGACGGGGATGATGGCCATGCTCAGCGCGGCGAACAGTCCCGGCCAGTCGGCCTCGTACCCGGCGCTGGTGGAGATGTTGGCGACGCCCTGGGTGATCAGCCACTTGTCCTCGACGTTGCCCGACAGCAGCACGATCGGCAGAAGATACTGGTTCCACTGGCCCAGGATGTTGAAGATCGTGATGCTGATCAGCCCCGGCCTCGCCATCGGCACCATGATCTGGAAGAACGTCCGGGTGTGCGAGCAGCCGTCCATCATCGCCGCCTCGGCCACCGAGGTGGGCAGCGTCTTGAAGAACGCCGACAGGAAGAAGACGGTGAACGGCAGCGAGTAGGCGATGTAGACGAGGATCAGCCCGAAGTGGGTGTCGATCAGGCCGAGGTTTCTCACCACGAAGAAGAGCGGGACCAGCGCGAGGAAGACCGGGAAGGTCATCCCCGAGACGAACAGGAAGTAGATGAACCTGTTGCCGGGGAAGGTGTAGCGCGCCAGCACGTACGCGGCCATCGAGCCGAGCAGCATGGTGCCCGCCGTGCTGCACGCCACCACGAAGACGGTGTTCAGCATGTACTGGCCGATGTGGGCCTTCTCCCAGGCCCGGCCCCAGGCGTCCCAGCCGAACGAGGCGGGGAGCGTGATCGCGTCCCCGAAGATCTCGGTGTTGGTCTTGAAGGAGGACAGGAACGTCCAGAGGATCGGACCGATGATCAGGATCGCCCAGACCAGCAGCGCGACGTGGGAGAGCGCGCCGAAGACCCCGAGCGGGTTTCTCACGCGGCGCCCGGCGCGCGCGGGGGCGGCGGGGCGGGTGGCGTCGGGCTTGCGAGCCGTGTCCGTGGGAGGCGCAGCCATCAGAACTCGATCCTCTCGCGCCGGGTCACGCGCAGGGTGAGGGCGGCGAACGTGATGGTCATGAAGAACAGCGCCACGCCCATCGCCGAGGCGTAGCCGAACTTGGAGAAGTTGAACGCCGTACGCCAGATCTCCAGCGGGAGCACCGTCGTGGAGTTGTCGGGCCCGCCGCGGTCGACCGAGAGGACCTGGACCAGGGCGAAGGCGTCGAACGCGGCGATACCGAGATAGACCCAGGCGACCTGCATGGTGTCCCACAGCAGCGGGATCGTGATCCTGAAGAACAGGGTGAACCGGCCCGCGCCGTCGAGCGCGGCGGCCTCGAACACGTCCTTGGGGATGGAGGACATGCCGGCCGAGAACAGGACCACGTAGAAGCCGACGGCCTGCCAGACCATCACCGCGATGATCGACAGCAGGGCGATGTCCGGGTCGATGAGCCAGCCGACCGGCTCGATGCCGACCTTGCCGAGCAGGCCGTTGATCACGCCGGTCCCGTCCGGGCGGTAGATCGCCTGGAAGAGCACGCCGACGATGGCGACGGCCAGGACCTGGGGCAGGAAGAAGATCACACGATAGACCTTCGAACCCCAGATCCCGGTCATCCGCCCGTCCCGCTGCCCGCCGCTCAGGTTGAGCAGGAAGGCGAAGAACAGGGCGATCACGATCGTGACCAGCGGCATGACGAGCAGCAGAACACCGTGGTGCCGCACCGCGGCCCAGAAGGCCTCGTCGTCGAAGAGCCTGGTGAAGTTCTCCAGGCCGACGAACTGAGGGTTCGCCGAGATGCCCTTCCAGTTGGTCATCGAGATCTGGAAAGCCTGGATGTACGGGCTGATCACGAAGACCACGTAGAGGAGGACCGGCGCGGCGAGAAAGCCGACGATGAACGGATACTTGCCCTGCCGCATCGGGAGCTACACCGGCCGTTCCTGCTTGGTGATGGACGAGTCCGCCTTGGTCTTGTCGGCTGCCTTCTGCATCTTCTCGCAGAACTCGTCGGCGGAGATGCGGCCGAACATCAGGGCGTTGGTCTGCTTGCGCAGCTCGGTCTCGAACTCCTTGTACCAGTTCTCGAAGCTGCTGAAGGTGACGATGTTCTGGCCGGCGGCGGTCTGCGCGGCGCTGAGGCTCGCGTTGCCCGGCGACAGTTCCAGGCCGTCGGCGGCACCGGTCACGACGGTGATGTTGCCCGACTTCTCGGTGAAGCCGCGCGCGCCCTCCTTGGAGAGCATGATGCGCAGATACTCCAGGCCGCCCTTGGGGTTCTTCGCCTTGGCGGGGACGATGTAGGCCTCGCCGGCCGCGGCGCGGATGGCCTCGAAGGGCATCTTGTCGGCGGCGGTGACGCTGGGGGTGGGCGTCAGCGCGTACTTGAAGGTCTCGGGGGTCTGTTCCTTCTGCTCGTTCTCCAGCCAGGAGCCCGACGGGTACAGCGCGATCTTGCCCTGGTTCTGGCGGAGCTGAACCTCGGTGTGGATGAGGCCCTCGAAGGACTTGTCCATGTATTTGGCGATCTCGGCCCAGGCTGCGGCGGACTGCTTCATCGCGTCGCGCTGCCAGACGCCGTCGACGAGGTTGTCGACGTCGATCAGGATCTGGTTGCCCTCGATCTTCGCGGCGGAGATGAGGATCATCCAGTACATGTAGTAGGAGGCGTTCTTGCCCGCGTACGCGAAGGGGGTGATCCCCGCCGCCTTCGCCGTCTCGGCGAAGGTCTTGAACTCGTCGAAGGTCTTCGGCGGGGTCCAGCCGTTCTTCTCGAACAGCGCGGAGTCGTACCAGAGGCCGTACGCGGAGAAGACGTAGTTCATCAGGTAGGGCTTGCCGCCGATGAGGCCGGACTCGACGGTGCCCGGCGCGACCATGTCGCGCACCTTCTTGCTCGGGTCGTCGATGGAGGGGGCGTCCCACAGCTCGGTGAGCTCCAGGAGCTGGCCCTCCTGCTGCAGGGCGCCGTTGTCCATCAGGTCGGTGCCGGAGTTGGCGATCATGTCGGGGACGTCGCCGCCGGCGAACCTCGGCTGCAGGGTCTGGGCGATCTGCTGGGTGGCGACGTGCTTGATCTGGGCCTGCGGGAACGCCTTCTTGTACAGCGGCTCGTGGACCTCGGTGGCGTAGCTGTCGCCCAGGCCGCCCTTGAAGATGACGACCTCGAGCGGCGCGTCGGCGGCGACGCCGAACGGGTTCGCCGCGGAGATCGCGCCGCTCGCGGAGGGTGCCGCGGAGGCGGCGGGGGCCGGGCCGCCGGCGGTGGCGCAGGCGGTGAGCATCCCTGCGCCGGGGCCGGCGATCAGAGCGGTCATGCCGATCCGGCGGAGCATCTGCCGCCGGGTGATATCTCCGGGCGTACTGGCCGATGTGGACATGTAACCCTCCTGCACGGGGGATCAATTAGGAAAGTTTCCTAAACGTTTGCCCGAAGGTACGTACCCCTGGAGTCCACCGTCAAGAGCTCGCATCCGGTCTAGACCGAGCCGTGATGTCCTCGCGACATATCCGGTAGAAACCAAACGCCAGGGAAGTGCGATCTGGCAACGAAACAGCACATAGCGGTCTAAATTCCTCTACGAACCATTGACGCACGACCTCTGGGGAGGTAGAGGAACCCTGCTCTCCGGCCGCCGACAGGCGGCAACCGGTCTAGACCAGATAATGAAGGTTTGCCGCCCGGTACCGCAACCCCCTACTTTTAACGACATGTTGCTGGCCGAGCAGCGCCGCCTGCTGTGTGAGTACGGCCACCGGGCCGCCGCGACCGGACTGGTCGTCGGGACCGCGGGAAATCTCAGCGTCCGCGCGGGCGACCTGGTCGCCGTGACACCCAGCGGCGTCTCCCTCGACCGGCTGGAGCCCGAGGCCTGCCCGGTCGTCGACATCGAGGGACACCTCGTCGAGGGCGACCTGCGGCCGTCGTCGGAGACCCCCATGCACCTCGCGGTCTACGCGACCACCGACGCCGGCGCCGTCGTGCACACCCACTCCGTCTTCGGCACCGTGGTCGCCACGACCATGAGCGAGCTGCCGCCGATCCACTACAACGTCCTGCTGCTCGGCGGGACCGTGAGGGTCGCCGAGTACGCCACCTACGGCACCCCCGAGCTCGCCGCCTCCGTCAGGGCCGCGCTCAAGGACAGGCGTGCCGCGCTGATGGCCAACCACGGCGGGGTCACGATCGGCGACGACCTGGACGGCGCCTTCGAGGCGACCAGGCTGCTGGAGTGGCTCTGCGAGGTCTACGTGCGGGCCAGGAGCGTCGGCGAGCCCCGCGTGCTCACCGAGGAGCAGCTCGCCTCGGTGGTCCGGCGCGCCCTCGACCCGCCCACCTTTCCCCGCCGCGAGGACTGACCGCGGCGCGACCACCTGCCCGTCCGGCACACCGCCGGACTCCCCATCGCGAGGACTGACCCCATGCCCCTGCAGCTCACCGGCGCGCCGAGCGATCCGGACCTCATCCGCCTGCCCTGGGACGTCCCGCTGGAGCAGTGGCCCGAGCACCGCCTGGTCTCCCTGCCCCGCGGCATCTCCCGGCACGTGGTGCGCTTCGCCCGCCTGTCGGGCAAGGTGTACGCGATCAAGGAGATCAGCGAGTACTACGCCAAGCGCGAGTATCGCCTGCTGTGGGACCTGAGCCGGATGGACACCCCGTCCGTCGAGCCGGTCGCCGTGGTCACCGGGCGGACCGGCTCGGACGGCGAGCCGCTCGACTCCGCGCTCATCACCCAGCACCTGCAGTTCTCGCTGCCCTACCGCGCGGTCATGTCGGGGACGGTCCGCCCAGAGACGCTCAACCGACTGCTCGACGCCCTCGCCGTACTGCTCGTACGGCTGCACATCAGCGGTTTCTACTGGGGCGACTGCTCGCTGTCGAACGTCCTGTTCCGCCGGGACGCGGGCTCCTTCGCCGCCTATCTGGTCGACGCCGAGACGGGCGAACTGCACCCCATGATCAGCGAGGGGCAGCGGCTGTACGACATCGAGGTGGCGCACACCAACATCTTCGGCGAGATGCTCGACCTGGAGGCGGGCGGGCTGCTGCACTCCTCCATCGACCCCGAGCAGGTCGCCGACTCGGTCTGCCGCCGCTACCACCGTCTGTGGAGCGAGCTCACCTCCGACGAGATCATCGAAGAGGTCGACTGGCACATGATCGACCAGCGGATCCGCCGGCTGAACTCCCTGGGGTTCGACGTCGCGGAGATGATGGTCCGCCGCAAGGCGGGCACCGGGCGGCTCATCGTCAGGCCCAAGGTCGTGGACGCCGGGCACCACCAGCGCAGGCTGCTGCGGCTCACCGGCCTGGACGTGGAGGAGAACCAGGCCAGACGCCTCCTCAACGACCTCGACTCCTTCCGCGTGTCACACGGTCTTCGCCACGAGGACGAGGCGATCGTGGCCCACCGCTGGCTTGCCGAGGTCTTCCAGCCCACGGTGCAGGCCGTCCCTCAGGAGATGCGGGGCAAGCTGGAGCCCGCGCAGTTCTTCCATGAGGTGCTCGACCACCGCTGGTACATGTCGGAGGAGGCGGGGACCGATGTCGGCCTGCCCGCCGCGGTGAATTCCTATGTGAAGAACATTCTCATTTTCAAGCCGGACGAAAAGGCACTCATCGCCGAGGACTAAAGGGTTGATTTCCATCCGGGGTGCATAACTTCCCCTCGGGGTGGTGAATCCTCCCCCTTCTCCCATGAAACCCCCAGTCGGAGAGAGTGGTTTCCGAGGGTTTTCCCTACGCTGACCGGGCGACGTTCGAAGTCGTCGGCAAGGGAGAGCACGTGCTCGGAATCGAAGACTGTCTCACCGAGGTAATGGCCATCCCCGGGGCCCTGGACGCGATCCTCATCGATCAGACCAGCGGGACCGCGGTGGCCGCCGGCGGTGCGAGCCGTCACACCGACGTGGAGAGGTCGGCCGCGGGGCTGAGCGAGACCCTGCGCGCGACGCTCGACGGGCTCGCCGTCACCGTGCCCGGCGGCACGGTCCGGATCAACGACATGATCGTGACCACGGACGGCGGACACCATTTACTGAAGCCGCTGGAAACGCCGTTCGACGGCCCGCTCGTCATTTACGTCAGGCTCGATCTGGAACGCTCGAACCTGGCACTGGCCCGCCACCGCCTCCAGGCCCTTTCCGGCCGCCTGATATCGACGTGAGCCCATGCCCAGCGTCGAGAACATCCTCAGCGGGCTCGCCGGCGACCACGCCACCGGATCCCTGCGGCTCGGCAAGGCGGGGGTCATCTACCTCACCGACGGCCGCGTGACCTACGCCGAGAGCGCGTCCGCCCCTCGGCTGGAGGACCTGCTGGGCGCCTGCCGCGGCATATCCGCCCACGCCGTACGGCAGGTCAGGCAGGCCACCACCCGCAGGCGACCGGACCCCGCGCCCCTTCCCGAGCCGCGGGAGTCGCGGGAGCCCCAGCCGACGGGCGGCGAGCGGCTGATCGTCCAGGGCCTGCTCACCAGGGGTGAGCTGGAGTTCTGCGTGCTCAGCACGGTGCTCGACGCCGCGTACTTCCTGCTGCGGGCCACCGGGCACCGGCCCAGGTTCCGGCGGGGAGAGCGGCACTGGCTCGGACCGCAGTGGTACTTCGACGCGACCGGCCTGCTCCGGGAGTGCGAGCGGAGGAAGGCGCAGTTGGAACAGATCTGGCCGTCCGCGGAACTGGACACGCTCCCGGTCGTCCCGGTGGAGCGCATCGACGCCCACCGGGTGGTGCTGAGCGCGCTCCAGTGGGAGGTGCTCGTCGGCGCCGACTCCGTCGCGACCCCGGCCGAGCTGGCGCGCAAGCTGGGCCGTCCCGCGTACTCGGTACTGCTCGCCGTACGACAGCTCGCCTCCTCCGGGCTGCTCCGCGTCCCGGAGCCCGGTCCGGCCGAGGCCCCCGCCGCGCCGGACCCGCTGCCCAGGCGGACGAAGGGCGCCACGGAGATCCCGGCGGCCGGGACGGGCTCCGTGGAGACGTCGGAGCGGATCCCCAGGGCGAACGGGGACCCGGCCGACGTCAACCTGCTCATCCGGCTCAGGAACGCATTGGAGGCAATGACTTGAGCCCGGTCACATGCCGATAAGGCTACGGACGCTGAAGTTGATCGGAAGGAGGATGCCGGTGGAACTGCGCGAGGAGATACGCCGTGAGATGGCGATGCTGCGAGAACGCGTACCCGACGTGGACGGGAGCATCGCGTGCAGTGTCGACGGCCTGACGATAGCCAGCGACCTGAGAAACGACATCGAGCAGACGGGCGCGCTCTCCTCCGCGGTGCTCGCCCTGAGCCGCCGGATGACGGGCATCGCCGGCAAGGGCGCCTTCGAGGAGACGCTGATCTCCGGAACCAACGGCTACGCGGCGTTCTACGCCGCCGGACCCAAGATCGTTCTCACAGTCCTGGCACGCCCGGGGACCAATCTCGGGCTGCTCAGGCTGGAGGGCCGCAAAACGGCGGACAGACTCGCCGCCGTCAGCTCACGCACATCGATATCCCAGTGATCGGAGACAGTAATGGGCAACATGGACATCTCGCTCAAGGAGATGATGGCGATCGACGGCGCCATCGGCGCGGTCGTCGTCGACTACAACAGCGGAATGGCGCTCGGCGCGCTCGGCGGGTCCAAGGACCTCGACCTCCAGGTCGCGGCCGCGGGTAACACCGAGGTCGTCAGGGCGAAGATGCGGACCATGGAGTCGCTCGGCCTCAAGGACGGCATCGAGGACATCCTCATCACGCTCGGCACGCAGTATCACGTGATCCGCCCGATCTCGGGCCGGAGCGGTAAAGGGCTGTTCCTCTACCTGGCCCTCGACCGGAGCCGGGCCAACCTCGCGCTCGCCCGGCACAGCCTGCGCGGCATCGAGGAGAAGCTCGAAGTCTGATCCTCCGCTGCGGTTCGCGCCCCGACAGGCGCGGACCGCACCGGAACCCTCCGCACCTCGGGGACGGTGACGGAGGGGTCGGTTCTTCTGGGCCGCCACGCCGCCGGGGACGGTGGCGGTGGCGGAGGCCGGTTCTTCCCGGCTGTCGCGCCGTCGGGGTCAGTTCTTCTCCGCGGCCACGCCGTCGGGGACATGCTCGGAGACGTGCTCGACCATGACCTTGGGCTTGCCGAGCCAGGGCCGCGCCTCGGCACTCACCAGCTGGGTCTGCAGGCCGATGCCCAGCTTCCTCGCCATCGCGAAGACGGTCGTCGGCGGCTGGGCCGGGCTGGTGTCCCTGCGGTTCCACGCGCCGGTGGAGAACGCGACGGGGTGGTTTTTGATCCCCGTGCCGTTGCCCCACTTGGTGACGACGTACTGGATGTCGATGTGGCCCATGCCCCCGTTGCCGTCCACGCCGAGTGTGCGGGAGTTGAACGTGCCGCCGGTCAGGTCGGCGAAGGTCTTGGCGTCGATGTCGATCATGATGCCCCGGTTGGAGGGGGTACCCGGGCCGCGGTCGCCGACGAAGAACTTCGCCTTCTTGCCCTTGTAGAGGACGTATCCCTCGGTGAACAGGGGCCAGCTCGGGCTGGCGATCATGCCCTTCTGCATCGGCTTGCCGCTGGCGGGCAGTCCGGTGTCACCGGCCCGGCCCGAGGAGTCGTCCCAGAAGTAGGAGGCCGTGGTCGCACCCTGGAGGAGAACGGCCTCGGTACCGGCGGGCGCGGCGGCCGCGGGGTCGTTCGCGAGGCGGGTGGAGGCGGGGGCCGCGGAGGCGGGAAGCGCCAGGGCGACACCGCCGGAGAGGAGAAGGCTCGCGGCCGTGAGGGCCGCGGCGAGGCCGCGCCCGAGGGAGGTGTTCCTGTACGAGGGTCGCTCGCCCGGACGGGGCTTGTTCAGGTCGTTCTTGTGCATACCAAAGGAGGGGTGCATGGAGAAAGGGCTCTTTCACGAGGGAACGGGGCGGCCGTGTGCGAACACCGAAGGGGTGCACCGGCGGGGACGCGCTCATCGGAAAAGGTGGCGTAGTCGGATCAGCCGATCGCTACGCGGAGCACGGTCCTGAAGATGCCGCGATCAGGCGCGGCGGGTCGAGGGGCGGGGGGCGGCGTGAAAGTTCAGGTGGTCGGTGCGGACAGTGGGTCCACCGACGTGGTGACGCGGTGATCCATGAGGGGATCTCCTCTCCATCTCGTCTACCGGGTTAGCTGACGGGTTCGGGCGGTGGAGTTGCCCTACCGCCGCGCGTTCGCGGCGGATTCACCCCGGAAAATTGGTTCCCCGGCTCCGGAGCCCTGCGGGCCCTCGGGATTCGACGTCGGCCGGCCGCCTCCTCTTGTGAAGGGCAGGTCGCCAACCGATAACAGTGGACACTACCCACCAAATCGGACAAAGCAAAGCAAACACCACGAAAAACCCAGAAGATCTACCTAAAAGCTTCAAGGAAGCCCCATCGATCGCCCCGCCAGGTCGGCACCCGCCCTACCAGCGAGAACGCCTTCCCCATGCCGTCATTCGCCGCGAGAACCCCCGCCCCCGGACCCGCGCGGGGGCCTCCACCGGCGGCCGACAGCCCGTCCCGCCGGACGAAGCTCCTCCCCGAGATCCGGGATGGGCCCCCGGGTCATCCCCGTCCGGTCAGTCCCACCAGAACGACCAGGCGTTCCTGCCCTTGATCTGCTCGGCGTAGTCGATGAGGGTCCCCGCCCCCTGGATGATGCTGTCGGGACAGAACGTCCAGTGTTCCGCCGCGACGTGCAGGGCGTGCTCGGAGGTCGTCGGAGGCGCGGCGACGCTGAGGTCGAGGGTGTTGAAACCCATCCCGACCACCCGCACCCCGAACCTCTCCTCCCAGCTCCGTACGACGGCCGCGAGCGGGACCATCCACTCGTTGTGGTTCAGGGCGCCCTGCCAGCCCATCACGGCCAGGGCGTCGGCCCCGCGCTCCACCGCGACGAGCCCGAGCGGGGTCCTGCGCTCGGCCACCAACCCGGCGTACCAGTCGGCGACCACACCGGGATCGGCGGCGAGCCTTCCCCCGGGCGCCGGGCCCGGACACTCGGGACCGTAGGGGTCGAGAAGTTCGAGCTGGTCCAGGGTCGCCCTCGCGATCCAGTCGGACCACACCTCGGCCATGAACGCGGCGGCGTTGTAGTTGTCGATCTGAGCGGCGGTGTCAGGGGCGATCTGGCCGGCCGACCAGGGCTGGACGGAGTCCTCCAGCAGAACCGGCCACAGGCCCGACTGCTCGTGCTGAGCCCTCAGCCGGGCCCAGTACTCGCCGGAGACCGTCACCTCACTCAGCCAGAACGCCGGACGGCGACGGACCGCGAGCTGAGCGTAACCGGGGTCGGGCCACACCACGTCCCCCGGCGGCAACTCCACCGAAAGCCTCCTGCCCCCGTCCCCCTCACCTTCGTGGGCTCCTTCTCCCCCATCGGCGAACAGCTGGCCCAGAACTGGCGGGAGTCTCTCACGCTCGCAATCGCTCATCTCTACCGATCCGATCCTGACCACGGATCAATTTTGGCCTGTCAACCATCCCGAGGGACAGTTCTGCCCTGGTCCAGGCAAAAATTATCGGTACAGAGGGGAACAGGGCCGAGCGGGTGCCACCCCTCAACGCTCAACGAGACCGTTCGGGGCTACAGGCCGCGTTCGCGAGGGCGCCGTGAGTCTCGGGGTAATGGGCGGGCCCACGAAGCCGGAGAGCTAAGGCTCGAAGAGCACCAGGGGGTGGCGCCGCGTCATCTCCAGGACCACGCGGCACACCTCCCCCGCCCGTGGGAAGACCGCGTTCATCAGCACGAAGTCCTCGCCCACGGTGAGCGGCTCGGACCACGGTGAGGCGCCGTAGTTCTCGACGGTCAGGTCGGGGAAGAGCGCCGTCAGCTCCTCGTAGAAGGCCGCCACCTCCGGGCGGGGCTCACCGGGTGCGGCTCCGCTCTCGTCCCAGGCGAGATATCGAAGAAGGGCCTCCCGCGCGGTGATCGGCCCGGCCGCAAACCAGACCCCGAGATCAAAGCTCACACCATGTCCTCGTCGTCCTCGTCGTCCTCGTCGTCGCCTGCCCAGCCGTCGAATCCTACGTGCCCGGCGGACGCCTGATATGCGCGAACGGCACGGAAAGATCGACGCCCGAGATGCGCGACCGGTGCGGAAGGATCGACGTCTGGAATGCGCGACCGGTGCGGAAGGCGGACACCTTTATATACGCGTATATACGCGACCGACGAGGAGGGGCGGTGGGGGCCAGGACAACACGGAAAGGGTGCACGCGTGCCCGTGGAGCCGGTTCTGTCAGTGGCGGGCCGTACCCTGCTGGCATGATCATTATCTCCGGCTGGATCCGTGTCGCCCCCGATGCCCGTGACGACTACCTCAAGGGATGCGTGAGCGTGATCGAGCAGGCCCGCGCCGCGTCCGGCTGCCTCGACTTCACGCTTGGCGCCGACCTCGTCGACACCGGCCGGATCAACGTCTACGAGCGGTGGGAGTCGGAGGAGACCCTCGACGCCTTCCGAGGTTCCGGGCCGAGCGACGACCAGGAGACGATGATCCGCGATGCCGAGGTGTCTCGCTACCAGATCTCCGGCGTCGGCCCCGCCTGAGCGGGGTCGACACCACCAGGGAGGGGGATGGCGACGCGGTCCAGGGTCCGGGGTCCGGGGTCCGGCAGACTGGACATGACAGAAAGGGGTCTCGTCATGACCGACAAGCCCATCCTGGAGCCCAGCCCCAGTCACCCGATCACGATCACGCCGAACCCGGCCCGAATCGTCGTCTCGGTGGCAGGCCGGGTGGTCGCCGACTCGCGGAGCGCGTTGACACTGCGGGAGGCGGCGTACCCGCCGGTGCAGTACATCCCGATCGCCGACGTCGACCGCTCGCTGCTGGAGCGGACCGACACCGCCACCTACTGTCCTTTCAAGGGCGACGCGAGTTACTACACCGTCACGGTGGACGGGAAGCAGGCGGTGGACGCGGTGTGGTTCTACGAGTCGCCGTATCCGGCCGTCGCCGAGATCAAGGACCACGTCGCCTTCTATCCCGACCGGGTCGACTCCATCGTCGAGGAACCGGCCGCCTGAGCGCCTTTTCGGCTTGAGTCCGCCGGGAGACGTCCGGCTCTCGTACCCGACCCTCCGATCACCACTGGGACGGGCACTTCGACTCGTACGGCCAACGGTGGGCGGCACCCCGCAGCCGCCCACCGTCGCGTCACAGGTGATCGACTACCAGTCGCCGAGGACGAGGCGGCCCGCGACCGGACCCAGCTGGAACTGGCCGGAGGTGTACCACTTACCGGCGTAGCTCAGCCCCTTCTTCCAGACGAGATAGCTGAACGTGCCGTCGGAGTTCTGATACGCGGCCACGATGTCCTCGGAGCCGTCACCATCCACATCACCCGCGGCCACCCGGTCACCGACCTGCGACATCGTCCACCCACCGGACTCATAATCCGCCGCACGCGCGAACGACGACCCATTGGACGACCACCGCCAGATCGTCATCGACCCATCACCGTCATCACGCATCATCGCCGGCTCGGCCTTACCGTCACCGGTGAAATCACCCACCACCAAACGCCCATCCACCGGACCCAACTCGAACGGCCCCGACGTGTACCACTTACCCGCGTAACTCACACCCTTCTTCCAGACGAGATAGCTGAACGTGCCGTCGGAATTCTGATACGCGGCCACGATGTCCTCGGAACCGTCACCATCCACATCACCGGCAGCGACCCGGTCACCGACCTGCGACATCGTCCACCCACCGGACTCATAATCCGCCGCACGCGCGAACGACGACCCATTGGACGACCACCGCCAGATCGTCATCGACCCATCACCGTCATCACGCATCATCGCCGGCTCGGCCTTACCGTCACCGGTGAAATCACCCACCACCAAACGCCCATCCACCGGACCCAACTCGAACGGCCCCGACGTGTACCACTTACCCGCGTAACTCACACCCTTCTTCCACACATGGAAACTGAACGTGCCATCGGAATTCTGATACGCCGCCACCACATCATCGGCACCGTCACCATCCACATCACCCGCGGCGACCCGCTCACCGACCTGCGACATCGTCCACCCACCGGACTCATAATCCGCCGCACGCGCGAACGACGACCCGCTGGACGACCACCGCCAGATCGTCATCGACCCATCACCGTCATCACGCATCATCGCCGGCTCGGATCGAGTGGTCGGCGCCCACAGCGCATTGACGATGATCTGGGCGTCCCCGGCCTGAAGCTGATACTTGTCCGGGTACGCCGATACTTGCACCGCCTGGCAGACCTCACCGATCGAGGCCGTCGCCCAGGAGTTGTTCGGATACAGCCGAAGCATCTTGTCGAGGAAGGCGTTGGTGGCCCAGGTCGGGTTCAACCGCTGAGCCCGACTGCCCCACGATGCCCGCTGCTGGAACAGGCCCAGACTGTCGTGGTCGACCTCGACGCTGATGTTCTGCAGGTGGGTCTCCACGATCACCGTGGCGATGGCGATCACCGCGGCGCGAGAGGACAGACCCCGGGCTTTGACCGCGTTGACCACCATCCGGGCGCAGGAGGTGCGGTACGCGGACATGTAGCCGCGCATGTCGGACTTCAACTGACTGTTCAGCCGAGTGGCCAGAGCGGCATCGCCGCTGGTCGTACCGTTCGGATCGCAGGGAACTGTCTCGTACGCCACCGCCGCCGACGCCTCGGACGGAGGAATCGTCGGTGCCGGGCTCGGAATCCGGGCGGCCGAGGCCACGGATGGTGCGGCCGCCAGGAGGGCCGCGCTGACGATGACGGTCATGCCGCGACGGAGAATTAACGACACTGATCTTCGCAAGGCTCTTCTCTTTCTCTGCTTGCGACAGCGAGGGGGGTTGTCGAACTCATTCGGTTCCGGGAGCGGGGCGGCCCGGAAGGCCGCCCCGTGTCCCCGAACCGAGGACATACCAAAGGAGCTACCAGTCGCCGAGGACGAGGCGGCCCGCGACCGGACCCAGCTGGAACTGGCCGGAGGTGTACCACTTACCGGCGTAGCTCAGCCCCTTCTTCCAGACGAGATAGCTGAACGTGCCGTCGGAGTTCTGATACGCCGCCACGATGTCCTCGGAGCCGTCACCATCCACATCACCCGCGGCCACCCGGTCACCGACCTGCGACATCGTCCACCCACCGGACTCATAATCGGCCGCACGCGCGAACGACGACCCGCTGGACGACCACCGCCAGATCGTCATCGACCCATCACCGTCATCACGCATCATCGCCGGCTCGGCCTTACCGTCACCGGTGAAATCACCCACCACCAAACGCCCATCCACCGGACCCAACTCGAACGGCCCCGACGTGTACCACTTACCCGCGTAACTCACACCCTTCTTCCAGACGAGATAGCTGAACGTGCCGTCGGAATTCTGATACGCGGCCACGATGTCCTCGGAACCGTCACCATCCACATCACCCGCGGCCACCCGGTCACCGACCTGCGACATCGTCCACCCACCGGACTCATAATCCGCCGCACGCGCGAACGACGACCCGCTGGACGACCACCGCCAGATCGTCATCGACCCATCACCGTCATCACGCATCATCGCCGGCTCGGCCTTACCGTCACCGGTGAAATCACCCACCACC
>NZ_JBEYID010000041.1:0-40995 GCF_040635605.1 Streptosporangium sp. NPDC006930
GCAGGCGACGGCCGAGCGGTTGTGCTCGCCGGAGTACTGGGTGGAGCAGGTGCGTGGCGCGGTTCGCTTCGCCGACGGCGTGCGCACCCTGCACGGCCAGGGGGTGCGGGCGTATCTGGAGCTGGGCCCCGACGGTGTGCTCACCGCGATGGCCGACGACACCCTCACCGTGGAGGCCGAGACCGGTGCCGACGTGCCCGAGGATCCGGCGCGCGACGCCGAGGCGAGGTCGGCGGCCGCTCCGGATGTGCTGGTAGCGGCCCTGCGCAGGGGCCAGGACGAGCAAAAAACAATCATGGCGGCGCTCGCCGCCCTGCACGTACACGGGGTGCCGGTGGACTGGCGGGCGGCGTTCCCCGGCGCCCGTCGGGTGGAGCTGCCCACCTACGCCTTCCAGCGTCGGCGTTTCTGGCCGGGGCCCTCGCGCGTCCGCGTCGGCGATGTGACCGACGCCGGGCTCGGAGCGCCGGATCACCCCCTGCTGGGAGCCGCCGTCGAGCTGGCGGGTGGCGACGAGGTGCTCCTCACCGGCCGGTTGTCGGTGCGCTCCCAGCCGTGGCTGGCCGATCACGTGGTGTCGGGCCGGGTGGTGGTGCCGGCGACGGCGTTCCTGGAACTGGCGATCCGGGCGGGTGACGAGGTCGGCTGCGCTCGTGTGGACGAGCTGACCCTGGCCGCGCCGTTGACGCTGCCAGAACAGGGCGGCGTCCGGGTACAGGTACGGCTGGGCGGGCCCGACGAGAGGGGACAGCGGCCGTTGAGCGTGTACGCGCGGCCGGAAGGCGAGGAGGAGCGTCCCTGGACACGGCACGCGAGCGGGCTCCTCGCGGTCGACGAGCCTCTCATCGCCCCCGACACCACACCGGCGTTCGACACGACCGTGTGGCCGCCGGCCGGTACGACGCCGGTCTCGTTGGAAGGCTTCTACGAGGGGCGGGCCGCGGACGGCTTCGACTACGGACCGGCGTTCCGCGGCCTCACCGCGGCCTGGCGAGGCGACTCGGAGATGTACGCCGAAGTCAGCCTGCCCGAGCAGGACGCGGCCGAGGCGGGGGCGTTCGGAGCGCATCCGGCGCTGCTGGACGCGGTACTGCACCTGTGCCTGCTCCTCGACCGGAGCGAGGAGGCCCGGCGTAAGGTGCCCTTCGCGTGGGAGGGTGTGTCGTTGCACGCGGCGGGGGCGTCGGCGGTCCGGGTGCGGATGTCCTGGGCCGGACCCGACGCGATGTCGATCGCGATCGCCGGCGTGGACGGCCCGGTGGCCTCGATCGGATCGCTGTCCCTGCGTCTCCTTTCCGAAGGGCAGGCCGCCGGTCCGCGAGCGATCGGAAGGGACTCCCTGTTCAGGCTGGACTGGGTTCCGCAGGTAGCCCCGGCGTCGCCGGTGTCCACGGTCTCGCCGGGCACTCTGGCGGTGGTGGGCACGGACGGCTGGGGGCTCACCGAGGCACTCGCCGCCACGGTGGGTGGTCCCGTCGGGGTCGGTGCCGATCTGCGGTCGCTGGGAGAGGCGTGCGACGGTGACGCTTCCGTGCCGCGTACGGTGCTGGTCCCGGTGGAGGCGGGCCCGGGTGACGAGGTGCCGATGGCCGCTCACGGCCTGGCGTCGTCCGTGCTGGACCTGGTGCGTTCCTGGCTCGCGGACGAGCGGTTCGCCGATTCGCGGCTGGTGTTCCTCACCCGGGGCGCGGTGGACGGCGACGACGTGGCGGCGGCGGCGGTGTGGGGGCTCGTGCGTGCCGCCGAGGCCGAGCATCCGGGCCGGTTCGCGCTGATCGACCTCGACCTCCGGGACGGTGACGCCCACGACCCGAGGGGGGTGCCGGCGACGTCGATCGCGGCGCTGCCGTCGGCCCTGGCCGCCGCCGAGCCGCAACTGGTGATCAGGGACGGTGCCGTGCTGGCAGGTCGGCTGGCCCGCGTCTTCCCGCCCGCCGAGGCGGTCGGTCCGACCTGGGATCCGGAGGGCACGGTGCTGATCACCGGTGGCACCGGCGGCCTGGGTGGCATGCTGGCCCGCCACCTGGTGGCCGAGCACGGCGTCGGTCACCTGACGCTGGCGAGCCGTCGCGGTGACAGGGCGGAGGGCGTCGAGGAGCTGGTGGCGGAGCTCGCCGGACTCGGCGCCCGGACGAACGTCGTGGCATGCGACCTGGCGGACCGTGACGCCGTCGCCGCCCTGCTGGCCGGGATATCCGCCGAACATCCGCTGACCGCGGTGGTGCATGCCGCGGGCGTGCTGGACGACGGTGTGATCGGCACGTTGACGTCGCGGAGCCTGGAGAAGGTGTTCCGCCCCAAGGTGGACGCGGCCTGGCATCTCCACGAGCTGACCAGGGACGAGAATCTGGCGGGCTTCGTGCTGTTCTCGTCGGTGGCGGGAACGTTCGGAACGGCGGGGCAGGCCAACTACGCGGCGGCGAACGCCTTCCTGGACGCGCTCGCCCGGCACCGCCGGGCCGAGGGGCTACCGGCGGTCTCGCTGGGCTGGGGTCCGTGGGACCAGGTGAGCGGCATGACCGGCGCCCTGAGCGAGGCCGAGATGGGCAGGCTCGCCAGACGCGGGACGCTCCCGCTCTCCCCGGAGCAGGGGCTGGCGCTGTTCGACGCGACGGTCATGGGCGAAGAGTCGGCCCTGCTGCCCGTACGTCTGGATCTGTCGGCGTTCCGTACCGGCGGGGACGTCCCGTTCCCGCTGCGAGGGCTGGTCAGGGCACAGGTCCGCAGGAAGGCCACGACCGAGGCGGCGGCCACGCTCGTCGAACGCCTCGCGCCGCTCGGGGAGGGCGAGCGGATGGCCGTCCTGCTGGAGCTGGTGCGGGGCCAGGTGGCGCTGGCGCTGGGCCACGCGGACGGCGACTCGATCGAGCCGCTGGGCAGTTTCCAGAGCATGGGCTTCGACTCGCTGACGGCCGTCGAGGTGCGCAACCGGCTGGCCGCCGACACCGGGCTGAGGCTGCCCGCGACGCTCGTGTTCGACTACCCGAACGTCACGGCGCTGACGGAGTACCTCCTGGCGGAGCTGCCGGGTGACCTCGGCGCCCCGGTGAGCGGACGCGTGGTCGCGCGGCCGGTCACACCGGTCGGCGACGACCCCGTGGTGATCGTGTCGATGGCGTGCCGCTACCCGGGCGGGGTGACCTCTCCCGAGGAGCTGTGGCGGCTGGTCGAGGAGGGTACGGACGCGATCTCGGCGTTCCCGACCTCTCGTGGCTGGGATCTGGAGTCGCTGTACGACCCCGACCGCGAGCGCCGGGGCACCAGCTATGTCCGCGAGGGCGGTTTCCTGCACGACGCTGGGGAGTTCGACCCCGGTTTCTTCGGGATCTCGCCCCGTGAGGCGCTCGCGATGGACCCGCAGCAGCGGCTCCTTCTTGAGGTGGCGTGGGAGGCGGTCGAGCGGGCCGGGATCGACCCGCTCTCGCTGCGCGGCAGTCACACGGGTGTGTTCGCCGGGGTGATGTACCACGACTACGCGACGAGCGCGGAGTTCCCGCCGGACGTGGTGAGCTTCATGGGCACCGGTACGGCCGGCAGCGTGCTGTCCGGGCGGCTGTCCTACATCCTCGGCCTGGAGGGGCCGGCGATGACGGTGGACACCGCGTGCTCCTCCTCGCTGGTGGCGTTGCACCTCGCGGCGCAGGCGCTGCGCGGCGGTGAGTGCTCGCTCGCACTGGTCGGTGGGGTGACGGTGATGGCGACCCCGGGGGCGTTCATCGACTTCAGCGCTCAGGACGGGCTCGCCGCCGACGGCCGGTGCAAGTCCTTCTCCGAGGCCGCCGACGGTGTCGGCTGGTCCGAGGGCGTCGGGACGCTGGTGCTGGAGCGCCTGTCCGACGCGCGGCGCAACGGTCACCAGGTGCTGGCCGTCGTACGCGGTTCCGCGGTGAACCAGGACGGCGCCTCCAACGGGTTGACCGCGCCGAACGGCCCGTCTCAGCAGCGGGTGATCCGCCAGGCACTCGCCGGCGCCGGCCTGGCCACGGTGGACGTGGACGTGGTGGAAGGCCACGGGACGGGGACGAGCCTGGGCGACCCGATCGAGGCGCAGGCGCTGCTGGCCACCTACGGCCAGGACCGGCCGCAGGACCGGCCGCTGCTGCTGGGCTCGATCAAGTCGAACATCGGTCACACCCAGGCGGCGGCGGGCGTCGCCGGTGTGATCAAGATGGTGATGGCGATGCGCCACGGGGTACTGCCGGGCACGCTGCACGTGGACGCGCCCTCGTCGCACGTGGACTGGGAGCAGGGCGCGGTGGAGCTGCTGACCGAGCACCGCCCGTGGCCGGGGGGCGGATGGCCGCGCCGGGCCGGGGTGTCGTCGTTCGGCATCAGCGGGACCAACGCGCACGTGATCCTGGAGGAGGCGCCGCCGTCCGCGGACGCGACGGCCGGGCGCCGGTCGCCGAACGGCTCACCGGGCAGATCGCTGAACGGACCGCAGAACGGGTCGTCGGACGGGGCGCAGGACGGATCACTGAACGGATCGTCGTCAGGTGTCACGACCGGCTCGGCGCCGGACGTCGTGCCGATGCCGGTGCCGGTGTCGGTGTCGGGGAAGACGGATGACGCGCTGCGGGCGCAGGCGGCACGCCTGCTGTCGCGGGTCCAGGACGATCCGGACGTCTCCTGTGCGGACATCGGCTTCTCACTGGCGACGGGCCGTTCCACGTTCGAGCACCGGGCGGTGGTGCTGGCCGGCGACCGGGACGGGTTGCTCGCGGGCCTGGCCGCGATGGCCGACGGGCGCCCGGCGCCGGGAACGGTGAGGGGACGTGGCGCGCGGCCGGGCAGGCTCGCGCTGCTGTTCACCGGACAGGGCGCTCAGCGGGCCGGAATGGGCAGGGAGCTGTACGAGCGGTTCCCGGTGTTCGCCGATGCCCTCGACGCCGTGCTCGCACACCTGGACCCTGAGCTGGACCGCCCGCTGCGCGAGGTGATGTTCGGCGGCGACACCGAGTCGCTGAACCAGACCGGATACACCCAGCCCGCGCTGTTCGCCCTGGAGGTGGCGCTGTTCCGGCTGGTGGAGTCCTGGGGTGTCAAGCCGGACTTCCTGGTGGGGCACTCGATCGGGGAGATCGCGGCCGCGCACGTGGCGGGCGTGCTGTCGTCGGCGGACGCGTGCCGGCTGGTGGCGGCACGCGCCCGGCTGATGCAGGCGCTGCCGGAGGGCGGCGCGATGATCGCCGTACAGGCCCCTGAGCATGAGGTGCTGCCGCTCCTCGCCGGGTGCGAGGACGAGGTCTCCGTCGCCGCGGTGAACGGTCCCGCCTCGGTGGTGATCGCCGGTGCCGAGGACGCGGTCGTCCGAATCTCCGGCCTGCTGGAGGCGAGGGGACGCAGGACGAGGCGGCTGAGGGTGAGCCACGCGTTCCACTCGCCGCTGATGGAGCCGATGCTGGCGGAGTTCCGCAGGGTGGCCGAGGGCCTGGACTTCGCGGCGCCGCGGATCCCGGTGGTCTCGACCGTGACGGGCGAGCTCGCGTCGGCGGAGGAGCTGTGCTCACCGGACCACTGGGTGGAGCAGGTGCGGCGCGAGGTCAGGTTCGCCGACGGCGTGGGGACGCTGCGGCGGCGCGGGGTCAGCGCGTACCTCGAACTGGGACCCGACGGGGTGCTGACCGCGATGGCCGAGGACACCGTCCAGGACGAGGCCGCGGTGCTGGTCCCGGCGCTGCGCGGTGACCGCGGCGAGCAGGACGCGATCATGACGGCGGTGGCGACGTTGTACACGCACGGTCTCACGGTGGACTGGCCGGCCGTGTTCGGGGCCGCGTTCGGCGACGCCCGCCGGGTCGACCTGCCGACGTACGCCTTCAGGCATCAGTGGTTCTGGCCGAGTGGGCGGCGGGTCGGGGACGTCGGGGATCTCGGGCTCGCGGCGGCGGCGCACCCCCTGCTGGGGGCCGCGGTGCGGCTCGCCGGGTCGGACGGGGTCGTGCTCACCGGCCGCCTCTCACCGCGATCGCACCCGTGGCTCGCCGACCACGCCGTCGGCGGGATGGTGATCCTGCCCGGCGCGGGACTGCTGGAACTCGCCATCCGGGCAGGGGACCAGGTCGGCTGCGACCGGGTGGAGGAACTCACCATGGCCGCCCCGCTCGTGTTCGGCGAGGGGGAGGCGATGGACCTGCAGGTGTCGGTGGGCGCGCCCGACGCGTCGGACCACCGCGAGCTCGGCGTCTACGCGCGGCCCGCGGGCGCCGCCGACGACGAGCCGTGGACACGGTACGCGACCGGTGTGCTCTCCGGCGGCGGACGCGAGGCCGCTGACCCGGCCGAGGTCTTCGACACCGAGGTGTGGCCACCGAGGGGAGCGTCCGCCGTCGAACTGGACGGCCTCTACGAGCGGTTCGCCGAGGGCGGGTTCGTCTACGGCCCCCTCTTCCAGGGATTGCGCGCGGCCTGGCGGCGTGACGACGAGGTGTTCGCGGAGATCGCCCTGCCCGAGCAGGCCGGCGACGCCGGCTCGTACGGCGTGCACCCGGCGCTGCTGGACGCCGCCCTGCACGCGGTGCCGTTCCTGGAGTCCGCCGAGCCCGAGGCGGGACGCCTGCCGTTCGCGTGGGGCGGCGTGCACCTGCACGCCGGTGGCGCGACGACGCTGCGCGTGCGCGTGACCAGAACCGGCGAGGACACGGTGTCGGTGAGCGCGGTGGACACGGCGGGAGCGCCCGTGCTCACCGCCGAGTCGCTGGTGTCGCGTCCGGCGTCGCCCGGCGGCCTGGTCGTCGGCGGGCGCCGGACATCGGGGGACGGACTGTTCCGGCTGGAGTGGACGCCCCTGCCCCAGACGCCCGCCGACGTCGAGGAAGAGGAAGCGGAGGCGGAGGTGGTGTCGCTGGACGTGGCGGCGGATCCCGGGGATCTCGTCACGCCGGGTGCCCCGCCGCGTGCCGCGGCCGCGTTCCTCGCCGCCGACCCCGCCGACCCCGCCGATCCCGCCGACGTCATCGCCGCGACCCGCGAGTCCACCGTCCGCGTGCTCGGCCTTCTGCAGCGCTGGCTCGCGGAGGAGCGGCTCGGTGACGCCACCCTCATCGTGATGACGCGTGGCGCGGTCGCCGTCCACGAGGACGACCGCGTGACCGACCTGCCGGGTGCCGCCGTGTGGGGACTGGTCCGCGCCGCGCAGGCGGAGAACCCGGGCCGGTTCGTGCTCGTCGATCTCGACGAGCCGCTGGAGCCTTCGGCGGCGCTTCTGCGGGCCGTCCTGGCCTGCGGCGAGCCGCAGGTGGCGGTGCGTGACGGAGTGCTGAGAGCGGCGCGCCTGGTGCCGGTCGCTATAGGCGGGGACGGTGTGCGGCGGTGGGATCCCGAGGGCACGGTTTTGATCACCGGCGGCACGGGCGGCCTCGGTGCCGAGGTGGCGCGGCACCTGGTGGGCGAGCACGGTGTGCGGCGGCTGCTGCTGGCCGGCCGCCGAGGGCTGGAGGCGCCCGGCGCCCCCGAGCTGCGGGCCGAGCTGGCCGCCCGCGGTGCCGAGGTCGTCGTCGCCGCGTGTGACGTCTCCGACCGGGGCGCGCTCGCGGGCCTGCTGGCAGGCGTACCCGCCGAGCATCCGCTGACGGCGGTCGTTCACGCGGCGGGGGTGCTGGACGACGCGACGATTCCCTCCCTGCGCCCCGAGCGGATGGACACCGCGCTGTGGCCCAAGGCGGGTGCCGCCTGGCATCTGCACGAGCTCACCCAGGGGGTGGATCTCGCCGCGTTCGTGCTCTTCTCGTCGGTGGCCGGCGTGGCCGGCGGTGCGGGGCAGGGCAACTACGCCGCGGCCAACGCCTTCCTCGACGGACTGGCCCACCACCGCCGGGCCGCCGGGCTCGCCGCGTTGTCGCTGGCCTGGGGTCCCTGGGTACGGGACGCCGGGGCGACCGGCGGAATGACCGGCGCCCTCGCCGACACCGACCGGCGGCGGATGGCGCGGGTGGGCATCCGTCCGCTGTCGGTGAAGCAGGGACTGGAACTGTTCGACGCCGCCGGGGGTGTGGACCGCCCGGTGCTGGTGCCGGTCAGGTTCGACCTGCCGGCGTTGCGGGCGCGTGAGGATGTTCCGCCGCTGCTGAGAGGGCTGGTGCCCGCCGGAAGGCGCCGGACGGCCGCGAGCGGGCGCCAGGAGCCGGACACCCTGGTGCACAGGCTGACCGCCCTCGGCGCCGCCGAGCGCGCCGAAGTGCTCCTGGATCTCGTACGAGGCCAGGTGGCGGCCGTACTCGGGCACAGCGGAACCGGCTCCGTCGAGCCGGACCGGGCGTTCAAGGAGCTGGGCTTCGACTCGCTCACCGCCGTCGAGCTGCGCAACCGGTTGACCGACGCCACCGGGCTGCGCCTGCCGGTCACCCTGGTGTTCGACCACCCCACCTCGCTCGCCCTCGTCGACCACCTGCTCGACCGGCTCGGCCTGACCGAGCAGACGGGGTCCGCGGCGCTCCTCGGCGAGCTCGCGAAGCTGGAGAGGGCGTTCACCGGGATGGCCGTCGACCCCGAGGCGCACAGGCAGGTCGCGGCGCGCCTGGACGTCCTGAAGACGAAATGGGCGGCGCTCTCGCGCGATTCCGGTGATCCCGGCGACACGGAGCTCGACCTCGACTCGGTCACGGACAGTGAGATGTTCGACATGCTCGACAACGAGCTCGGCCTGTCGTGACCCTGTCGCTGTCGTCGCTGTCGTCGCTGTCGTCGCTGTCGTCGCCGTTTCGGTTCGTGCGTGAGTCGGCCACCTCATGAGGACACGAGGTCCGCTCGCGGTGGGCACCCCGCACGCCGTCCACGCGAGGGGTGGAAACCTCGCCGAGGAGGTCCGGCCGAGTGCCGGGAGCTCTGGCCGGACCGGGCAGGTCCCGCCGATCTCCGAACGCGCCTCATGATCGAGGATCTACTGCCGGGAGAGGTCAGGTCGTCGGAGGTGTTCGACGACTCGCGGCCCTGCGCCCTGTTCCTCGAGGAGGAGGCCGTGATCAGCAGGGCGGTGGAGAAGCGCCGCCGCGAGTTCACCACGGGACGCTGGTGCGCTCGCGACGCCCTGGGCCGTCTGGGCTACCCTCCGGTGCCCGTGCCGCCCGGGGTGAAGGGCGCGCCGGTCTGGCCCCCGGGTGTCGTCGGCAGCATCACCCACTGCGCCGGATACCGTGCCGCCGCCGTCGCGCGGTCCGGTGACATCACGACCCTGGGCATCGACGCCGAGCCGAACAAGCCGCTGCCCTCCGGGGTGCTGGAGGTGATCACGGTCGGCGAGGAGCTGCGCCGTGTGACGTATCTCCTGCGGCGCGACCCGTCGGTGAGGTGGGACCGGCTGCTGTTCAGCGCGAAGGAGTCCGTCTACAAGGCGTGGTTCCCCCTGGCACCGATGCGGGAACCGCGTCTCGACTTCACGGAGGCGTCGATCACCTTCGATCCGGCCTGGGGCGGCTTCCACGCCCGGCTGCTGGCCGAGGGGCCGAGGCTGAGCGACGGTGTCGAGCTGAAGGAGTTCTTCGGCCGATGGCTGGTGGGCCGAGGGCTCATGATCACGGCCGTCGCGGTCGTGACGGCACTTTCGGCCGCCCCGCACGTCGATGAGCACCGGCGGAGGCGGGGGAGTCCGTGGCCGGGCGGTGACGCCGATCGGCCGGATCCTGTCCGCCGCTCGGGCGAAGGGAGCGAAGGGGACGTTCACGATTCTCCGGGTCCGTGAGTCCGGAGTAGGGGGAGGGGGAGCCCCGTCGAACGCCGGTGTTTTCCTGTAGCCGGACCCGGCGACGGGTCCTTTGACCTCATCCGACAGGGTGCCACCCCTGTCGATCTCCGTGAAGGAACCGGGCGCCACCCCTGTCGGCCTCGGCGAACGAACCGGGTGCCACCCCTGTCGGCCTCTGTGAATGAGGGGTTCCCAGGGTGAAGGGGCTCCTGAAGACTCCGCGGGAAGGGGCTCCCGCAGCCCGGGTCTTCCACGCTCAAGGAGATCTGATGAGCATGCGTCCGCTCGGTGTCGACGGTGCGTGGGTCTTCGAACCGAAGGTGTTCCCCGACAGCAGGGGCAGCTTCCACGAGTGGTTCCACGACGCGCCCTTCCGTGAGGCCACCGGCCAGAGCCTGGCCCTGGTCCAGGCGAACTACTCGGTCTCGCGCCGGGGGACGTTGCGCGGCGTGCACTTCGCCGACGTCCCGCCCAGCCAGGCCAAGTACGTCAAGTGCGTCCGGGGAGCGGTCTTCGACGTACTCGTCGACATCCGCGTCGGATCGCCCACTTTCGGGAGGTGGGAGGCGGTGGTCCTCGACGACCGGGATCACCGCGCCGTCTACGTCTCCGAGGGCCTCGGCCACGCCTTCATGGCGCTGACCGACGACGCGACGGTGGTCTACCTCTGTTCCGAGGGGTACGCGCCCGGCCGTGAGCACGGTATCAACCCGCTCGACGCGGAGTTGGGGATCGAGTGGCCCGCCGGACTTGAGCCCCTGCTGTCGGAGAAGGACGAGGCGGCCCCGACCCTCGCCGAGGCCCGGCGAAGGGGCATGCTCCCCACGTACGAGGAGTGCCGTGGCCTGTACGCCAAGCTTCGCACGTGAGTGGCGCCGCCCCCGTATCCGGGTGTCGGCGCTCGGCGTCGCCTCCGCCCCCGGGCCGGTCTCCGGGGGCCCGGGGGGCGGTGCGGGGCCCCGGTACGACCGTTGTGCGGGGACCCGCCCCGTACGGAGGCGAGAAGAGCGGGTCAGCCGGTCCGCAGCCCCGATTTGAGCGGCTCCCACCAGGCGCGGTTGTCGCGGTACCAGGCCACGGTCTCGGCCAGGCCCGTCGCGAAGTCCTTGCGCGGGCGGTAGCCCAGCTCTCGCTCGATCTTGGTCCAGTCGACGGAGTAGCGGCGGTCGTGGCCCTTACGGTCTTCCACGTAGGCGATGCTGCTCTCGTCCGCGCCCAGGGCCTCCAGGAGGAGGCCGGTGAGTTCCCTGTTGCTCAGCTCGGTGCCGCCGCCGATGTTGTAGACCTCACCGGGGCGGCCCGCCGTGCGGACCAGCTCGATGCCCCTGACGTGGTCGTCGACGTGCAGCCAGTCGCGGACGTTGAGGCCGTCGCCGTACAGCGGGACCTTCAGTCCGTCGAGCAGGTTGGTGATGAACAGCGGGATGACCTTCTCGGGGAAGTGGTGGTGCCCGTAGTTGTTGGAGCAGCGGGTCACCCGCACGTCCAGGCCGTGGGTGCGGTGGTAGGAGAGTGACAGCAGGTCGCCGGCCGCCTTGGAGGCCGCGTAGGGGGAGTTGGGGCTCAGCGGGTCGGTCTCCGGCCAGGCCCCCTCCTCGATCGAGCCGTAGACCTCGTCGGTGGAGACGTACACGAAGGTCGTCGGCCCGCCTCGGAGTGCCGCATCCAGGAGGGTCTGGGTGCCCACCACGTTGGTCCGCACGAACTCGCCGGCGCCGAGGATCGACCGGTCGACGTGGGACTCGGCGGCGAAGTGCACCACCTGGTCGTGCCGGGAGACGAGTTCGCCGACGAGTTCGGTGTCGCAGATGTCGCCCTGGACGAACGCGAAGCGGTCGCTGTCGCGGACCGGGTCGAGGTTGGCCGGGTTGCCCGCGTAGGTGAGCTTGTCCAGCACGGTGACAGTCGCCGGGCCGTCCGTGCCGAGAAGGGTGCGTACGTAGTGGGAACCGATGAATCCGGCACCCCCGGTGACGAGAATTCTCAACGGAGATCCACCTCGCTGTGATCGCTGGACGGGAGACCCGCCCTCATGGCTGTGGGCGTCGCGGGGGCGGTGCCCTTCCGTGAATGCGCGGATGTTCGGAATTTCGGCACGCATGGTTTTTTGGAGATGATTCGTCGGCGCGGAATTCCGGGGCCGCGGCTCCGACTGTAGGCGGTGAGATCCGGTGTGAGAAGCCCTGCCCGCGGGCGATGAATTCGACTGGAGGAAATAGGGGGATTAAGGGAGACGGTAGGGGGTTGATGCCCCCTATATCCCATGTGAGTCTTTTTGGTACCGGTCGGCTTCCTATCCGATTGACCACCGTTGGCCGACTTCGTCATGAAGGGCTTTTCCATGAAAGGCATCATTCTCGCGGGCGGCCATGGCACGAGGTTGTATCCGCTCACGCTTGCGGTCTCCAAGCAGCTTCTCCCCGTGAACGACAAGCCGATGATCTACTATCCGCTGTCGACGCTCATGCTTGCGGGCATCAGGGAGATCATGATCATCTCCACCCCCGCCGACCTGCCGCAGCTGACCCGCCTGTTGCGGGACGGGTCACATCTGGGGCTCGACATCAGCTACGCGCGGCAGGACGAGCCGAAGGGCCTGGCCGACGCCTTCGTCATCGGCGCCGACCACATCGGCGGTGACTCGGTCGCCCTCGTGCTCGGCGACAACATCTTCCACGGCAACTCCTTCTACGACATCCTCCAGGAGAACGTCGCGGACGTGGACGGCTGCGTGCTGTTCGGCTACCCGGTCAGCGACCCCGAGCGTTACGGCATCGGGGAGACCGACGCCGAAGGCCGGCTCGTCTCGATCGAGGAGAAACCGGCGAATCCCCGATCCAACAGGGCGATCGTCGGCCTCTACCTCTACGACAACGACGTGATCGACATCGCCAAGAACCTGCGGCCCTCCCCCCGGGGGGAGTTGGAGATCACCGATGTCAACCGCACCTATCTGCGAAGGGGCAAGGCGCGTCTGCGTGACCTGGGCAGGGGGTTCGCCTGGATCGACGCCGGCACGCCGGAGTCGATCCTGCAGGCCACCCAGTATGTGCAGGCGCTGGAGAGCCGGCAGGGCGTACGCATCGCCTGCATCGAGGAGGTCGCGCTGCGCATGGGCTTCATCGACGCCGCGGCCTGCGACCGGCTGGGAGCCGAACTCTCCGCCTCCAGCTACGGCCGGTACGTACGCGGCGTCGCGGCCGAATTCCGCTGAGCGCTCCAGGGCTCGGAGGCGTGGAAACGATCCGCGGCCACGGCGGCGGACCACATCGACCGAACACACAGACCGGAGGTATTCCAGATGAGCGTCTCCATCGACCGGGGCGGGCAGGAGCGCGGGGCGGAAGGGCAGGGCCATTCCGGATTCGCCACGCCGCAGCTCGACCGGACATATGTCGACGTCGTACTCGAAGGGGGTCCCGCTGATATCTCACGGACCTTCCGTGTCGACGACGCGACGGCGGCCTACGGAAAGATAAAGATTCCCCGGCACAATGGCTACGAGCACTTCGAGCGGCAGGCGGAATCGATTTCCGATGATTCCGGAGCGGCTGTCTTTCGTTGGACGACCCGGACCAGAATCGCCGAGTAGCGCAGTCCTCCGATGTTTTTCATTTATACACGAACGACTTGCCGAAAAAAGGCTCTCCGGTGACAGGGAGTGATTCGCGTCCCGCGGGGGCCGTGGGGCGAATCCGGGTTCGCGCCCTACGCACCCTTGCTCCGGCCCTCCACCAGGACGGCGATACCGTCGAGAAGGTGCCGCAGGCTGAACTCGAACCACTCGTCGATGTCGATCGGCTCGTCCTGTTCCGCATACAGCCTGGACAGCATCGGGAACTGTCCGGACTCCAGGATCTCCAGGAGCATCGGCGTCTTCGACGCGCGCCACTGTCTCGTCGTGACGCCGGTGCGGCGTTCGGCCTCCAGTTCGTTCACCAGCAGCAGGGCCGCGCCCTGCACCTGGGCGCTCACCATCATGGCCACCCAGTGTGTCGTCATCGGGTCGAGGCCGAGGCCGTCCATGGCGCGCATCGCCCACTCGACATCGGCGAGCACGTTCGGCCCGAGCGGCGGCTGTGGAGTGGCGATAACCCGCAGCGCCCAGGGGTGCCTGGAGTACATCCCCCACTCCCTTCGTGCCGCGATCTCCAGCCTGGTGCGCCAGCCTCCCGGTATGGAGACCGGATAGGAGGTCTCACCGAAGACGACCTCGACCATCAACTCGACGAGCGCGTCCTTGCCCGACACGTAGCGGTACAGCGACATCGTGCCGGCGCCCAGCTCGGTCGCGACGCGGCGCATCGACAACGCGTCCAGGCCTTCTGTGTCGGCGATCCGGACCGCGGTGCGTACGATCCGCTCCGTGCTCAGGCCGCTCGGGGGTTCGTGGTGCATGGCCAAATCGTCGGCGCTCTGCCGGAGCGGGGCATGGTCCGCGGCGGGGGCGCATCCCGGCGCCACGGCAAGGGGAACGCCGGGGGGAGCGACTCGCAGCGCGGAGGCCGGGGTCCGTCCGGAGGACTGCGCGGACCGCTCGGCGGTTCGGGCACGGTAGGCCCGCGCCTGACAGGCTCGGGAGCAGTACCGGGGGCGTCGTCCCCGAGGTGCGGCGTTCAAAGGCTTTCCACATTGTGTGCACGTCAACATGTGGTCCCCGTCCGATTCCAGATGCACAGCCGTGTGACGAAACTCTAGCACATGCTTTTTGTGACGTAATTAGTGATCCGGATGTGATGAAATGGCTAGTGGGGGCGAGGTGTCGTTGGGCGCGAACTCGCTGCACTCTAGGGTTTATCTGGAACTTTCCAGAAGTCAAGGTCGATCTGAAGATGAGTCGTTGTACTCCCGGAAGAGTTGTGCGTACGATGTATGCGTCTATTTGATGTACGAAGTACCCAAGGAGTTGTAGTCATGACACAGGGCGTAGCCACAGCCGGGCGGAGGGAATGGCTCGGCCTCGCGGTGCTGGTCCTGCCTGTCCTGCTCATCTCCGTGACCGTGACGGTGCTGTACTTCGCGCTCCCCTTCCTGAGCGCGGACCTCGCGCCGACCGGTTCCCAGCTGCTGTGGATCGTCGACATCTACGCCTTCCTGCTGGCCGGTCTGCTGATTCCGATGGGCACCCTGGGTGACAGGATCGGCCGCAGGAAACTGTTGCTGATCGGTGCCACCGCGTTCTGTGTCACGTCGGCCGTCGCCGCCTACGCCCCCAGCGCCGAGCTGCTCGTCGTGGCCCGCGCCCTGCAGGGCGCGGCGGCGGCGAGCCTGATGCCTCCGACCCTCGCGCTGATCCGCAACATGTTCCACGACCCTGGGCAGCGCCGGATGGCCATCGCCGTGTGGGCCGCGGGCTTCGCCGGAGGCAGCGTGCTGGGACCGATCGTCGGAGGCTGGCTGCTGGAGCGTTTCTGGTGGGGATCGGTGTTCCTGATCAATGTGCCGGTCATGGTCCTGCTCCTGCTGCTGGGGCCGATCGTGCTGCCGGAGTACCGCGACCCCCGTCCCGGGAGGTTCGACCTGCTCAGCGCCTTGCTGTCACTGGCGGCCCTGCTGCCGATGGTCTACGGGATCAAGCAGTTCGCCGCCGACGGCTTCGAGCTCCAGGCCCTGACCGGCGTGGTCGTCGGGCTGGCGTTCGGTGTCGTGTTCCTGCGCAGGCAGCGGTTGCTGCCCGACCCGATGCTCGACCTGAGACTGTTCTCCAGCCGGGCCTTCAGCATGTCGCTGATCACGAGCACACTCGCGATCTTCGCTCTGGTGGGGCTGTTCTACTTCATCGCCCAGTATTTGCAGATGGTGCTCGGATTGCGGCCGTTCACCGCGGGGTTGCTCACCCTGCCCGCGGCCGGTGCGGCCCTCGCCGGTTCCGTACTGACCGCCGTGATCGCGAAGTGGACGCGTCCGGGATACATCATGGGCGGCGGCATGACGCTCGCCGCCGGAGGCTTCGTCGTGATGAGCCTGATCGATGTGGACTCCGAGCGGTGGTTTCTCATCAGCGGTCTGCTCCTGCTGGGATCCGGCATCGGAGCCGTGCAGGCGGTGGCATCCGACATGATCGTCGCTGCCGCCCCGCCGGAACGCGCCGGCTCGGCGTCCGCGGTCATGGAGGCCGCCACCGAACTCGGGGGCGCGCTCGGTATCGCGATCCTGGGCAGCGTCGGCCTTTCCATCTACAGCGAGAGGTTCGTCGCCTCGGCGCCCGCCCTGCCCCCCGAAGACGCCGAGGCGGCGCGCGAGACCCTCGGCGGTGCGCTCGGGGTGGCCGCGAGGATGCCGGAACAGACCGGGACGGCCCTGCTCGACGCCGCCCGCTCGGCCTTCACCGGCGGCATGCAGGTGGCCGCCGTCCTCGGAGCCGTCATCATGGCGTTGACGGCGGTTCTCGCCACGATCCTTCTCCGATCGGTACGAGTGGACACCCCGCAGGTGGACGGTCGCACCGAGTGACCCTCGCCGCCCGTGCCCCCGGAAGCCCCGGCCGGACGGGCACGGGCGGCGAGCCGGTCATTCACATTCACATCTGCGAGAACTGTGCCGGCAGATCCCTGCGGCCTTTCACGTTGAGCTTGCGGTAGATGCGGGTCAGATGCTGCTCCACGGTGCTGACGGTGATGTAGATCTTTCTGGAGATCTCGCGGTTGGTGTAGCCGAGCGCGGCGAGCGAGGCGACGCGCTGCTCGGCGTCGCTGAGCACGTTCATGCTCTCCGCGCCGTCGCCGCCGTCGCCGCTGTCGTAACCGTCGCTGTTGTGCCGTACGGCCTGCCGCAGCGGCTCGGCCCGGCACTCGCCGGCCACACTGTCGGCACGGTAACCGATCATCCGTGCCTTGTTGGGCTCGCCGAGCTCGTTGAGGGTGTGGGTGAGGTCGACCAGCGCGTAGGCCATTTCCAGGCGGTCGCCCGCGCTCTGGAGCGTGTCGATCGCCTCCCGGAGCATGGATGGACGCTGCCTGAGGTCGCTGGTGGCGGCGAGGAGACGCTGTGAGATCCCCCGTGTCCTGAGCGAGTCGCCGCCGGGTAGGTCGTAGGGCTGCTCCAGCAGGGTCCGTGCCTGTTCCCGCTGTTCCAGCTGGAGCAGGGCGGCCGCGGCGCCGTGACGCCACGGCACCAGCGCCGGGGTGTCCAGATTCCAGGCACGCATCAACCGCCCGCAGGTGGAGAAGTCGTTGAACGCGGCATGCGAGTGGTTCGTCGCCAGATAGTAATGGGCACGGGCCTGCAGATAGTGGAGCCCGAAGTGGGTCTGGAAGATCGCGTTGGGCACCGGCCATCTGAGATGGCGCTCGGCGACGTCGTACTTGCCCATCTCGGTGGTGGCGCGGATCAGTACGGCGAGTGGCAACCCGACGAGGACGCCCAGGCTCCGGGGCGGCAGGATGTCCAGTGCGGCACGCGCGTACTCCTCGGCGGTCAACAGGTCCCCCTGGCGGATGGCGATGCTCGCCCGCAGGGAGGCGAGTAGCGCCCGCCAGGTGGGTGAGCGGCGCCGCACGGCCTCCGAGTAAAGGAGGTCGCACCAGAGCGCGGCCTTGTCGGGGCGGTCGGAGTAGACCAGGGCGAGGAGCGCCACCCCCACGGTCTCCAGGTTCACGTCGTCCAGCGAGGTGGAGTGCAGCACGCGCTCGGCGGTCCTGAGCGTGCTCTCGTCCGGGCCGTCCCGCAGAACGCCCGCCAGCAGAGCCGCCGCCTGCGAGTGCGGACCGCCCTCGACCGTCGTCCACGTCGTCCACGTCGTTCTGGTCACGGAGTCGGCGCTCGCGACGACGCGGGCACGGGCGAGGACCGTGGGGTGGATGCACGACAGCCGGTGGCGGAGGACGTCGAGCCAGGCCGCCTCCTCGTCGGCGCCGGGTTCGCCTGCCAGCTCGGTCAGCCGTTCGAGCACCTCGACAGCCTCGTCGTGCTGCCCGTGCCAGAGCAGGAACCCCAGCAGGGTGTCCAGCTCGTCGAAGCCCAGCCTGTTCTCGCGGGCGTCCGTGATGAGCCGGTCGACGTACCGGTTGGCGGCGGCGGGGTTGAGGCGCCACTCCGCCCGGGCGAGCATCGCCGTGGTCGTCGTGCGCTGCCGGTCGTCGTCGCACAACTGCAGGGCGAGCTTCAGGCACTGGACCGCGAACTCGTGCCGGTCGTTCGTGAGCGCCTGCTCGGCGGCCTCGCGGAGCTCGGCCAGTGCCCAGGACTCCCGGAAGTGGGGAGAGCCGATGAGATGTTCGGCGACCACGGCGGCCGCGGCTCCCTCAGCGTGGAGAAGCCGCGCGGCGAGCCGATGCATTTCCTGACGTCGATGTGGGTCCAGGTCGTCGAGCACGGCGGACCTGGCGGCGGGGTGCCGAAAACGTAGCGAGTCAACAATGCCGATGACACCGAGACGGTTCAGCGCCTGATTCACCATTGTCGTCGTGATGCCGAGTAACTCCGAGAGAAGAGTCGGCAGGGCGAGGTCCCCAAGTATCGCGAGCCCGTGGGCGACCAGCAACATGGTGGGATCGCTGCGGTGCAGGAGGGCCCGGACCGATCGGGAGAATGCGTCGGAGACGATGAGGTTATCCGGTTCGCCGGCACTCCTGTAGTCTTCCGTTAATGCCTTGACCAGCAGTGGGTTGCCTCCACTGGCGCTGTGGGCCGCTGGGCCGAACTTAACCGCCGCAGTGGTGCCGACAAAAGCGGACAATGTCTTGATGACGCCTCGCAGGGAAAGCGGTGCCAGTGTTATGCGCTCGTAGTGAGGATGGCGCATAAGGTTTATCTCAAGGTGCGGATCCATTCCCTGAAGGCCCTCTGTCGCCGTCAGGAGAATGAGCACGTTGGCACTCTTCTGCCGATGGAGGAAGTTGAGCAGAAGCTGCCAGGAAAGGGAGTCCGCATATTCGATGTCGTCCACGGTGATGAGCACGGTATTCGACTTGGAGAGTTCGAGGACAATGGCCCACAGGCCCTGAGTGATACGGAGCCAGTCGGACTCCTCGGGGCGCTCACCGGACGACTTCGCCCCGAGCACGGCGTCCTCGATGAGCTGTGCCGCCCGAAAGGCGTGGTCGATGGGGAGTGCCGCGTTGTGGAAGATCTGGCTCACCACGCCGAGGGGCACCTTCTGGTCCGCCCGTGAGCAGGTGGCGCTCAGCCAGGTGACCTTCGACTCGACGGCGCTGCGACCGAAGGCGTACACCAGCTCGGTCTTGCCGGTCGCGGTAGGGCTCGTGATCGTCGCCACCCGGCCACGGCCGCGCGCACAATCCGAAAGCAGGTTTGTGAGAAAAGTGGTTTCGCTATCCCGCTCGATAAGTATCATAGGGCTCCCCGCCCACCCTAGATGAAAGCAGATGATGGAACGATAACACCCGGCTCACAAGAGAAGGAAACCTGTATCTGCCGGTAGGTGACGTCAAGCTTTCCTCTTTTCCGATGGAACTGCCGACGACGATAAGGTACCGTTCTGGAATTTCATCACGGTGCTGTCCATGATTTCGTCATTCTCTTGCACCTAATTTCATCACGGCATCCAGAACGCTTAACTCGGCGGTAACCCCGTATCCGCCCCAGCGGGATCATCTATGGCTCTCGGGGAAAATGCAAACCCCCTATTAACCCTTATCGGGGGGTTTGATTTAGGGGGGCGCGAAGGGCTGCCTCCCTGGATCGTCGCAGGCTACTTTGGATATCCTTCCGCATGCCGACGGCTAGATGTTGCCGTAATGTGATTGGCGTATGACGGTGGGTGACGAATGCTTCCGGGAGTGCAGGGCGAGATGGATTATATTCCTTCCGAGGTATTGATGTGAAAGAGGTCGATGATTTTGGATCTATCGGAGACCTGATTCCGGATGTCGGAAAGGCCGCCGATGACCGGTCGTCCTGGATGGCGGGATCGAGACGCGCCGGCCGGAACGCGATGGTCGAGACGGGGCGGGAGTCATGAGCGCGGTCAAGGACGGCGACGACATGTGGGTCCGGCGCCTTCTTTTCGGGCAGGCGGGGGAAAGGGCCGTGCGGGCACCGGCCACGCTGGTCTGCTTCCCGCACGCCGGAGGCTCCGCGAGTTTCTACCTTCCGGTCGCGCGCCTCGCCCCGCCCACGGTCGAGGTGCTCGCGGTGCAGTATCCGGGAAGGCAGGATCGGCGCGCCGAGAGGTGTGTCGAGGACATCGACGAGCTGGCCGACCTGATCGTCTCGGCGCTACCGGCCAGGGCCGTCACACGCCCCCTGGCGCTCTTCGGGCACAGCATGGGGGCTCTCGTCGCCTTCGAGGTGGCCCGCAGGCTGGAGAGGCGCGGTACGGCGCCGCTGGAACTGTTCGTCTCGGGGCGGCGCGCCCCGTCGATCCACCGGGACGACCGGACGCACCTGCGGCCGGACGACGGGCTCCTGGCCGAACTGCGCGCACTGGGCGGAACCGCCACGACGGTGCTCGGCGACGACGACTTCATGCGGGCGATGCTGCCCGTGGTGAGGAGCGACTACCGGGCCGTCGAGACCTACCGCCACCGGCCGGGGCCGGGGTTGTCGTGCCCGGTCACCGCCCTGTCCGGCATCGACGACCCGAAGGCCCGCCCGGACGACGTGCGGGCGTGGCGCGACCATACGCGGGCGCGGTTCGAGGCGCGGTTCTTTCCCGGCGGTCATTTCTACCTCACCGAACACGCCGAGGAGATCGTCGCCCTCGTCGCCGGCCGCGTCTCGTCGGCCCTGCTCGCCGCGGACTCGCGCCGCTGAGGCCCTGCCCCGGGGGCCGTCACGCGCCCTCTCCGTGTTGAAATGATGCCTTTCGCTTTTCGCGTATCGCCCGCCCTGTGTTGAAATGACCGCCCGCCGCGCGGAAACGACCGCGCCCTCGCGTCGAAACGCTTCGCCGCGCCCTCGTCCCGCGCACCCTTTCCGCGTCCCCGTCCCGCGCCCCCACGCGTGCTCGCGCACGGACACGCGTGGCGTAGACGAGCGACGCGCCCCGACCACACGCCCCGGCCCCGCCCCCGCGTACAGACGCGAGAACGGCGCCGGACCGTGTCCAGGCGCCGTTCCAGAGAGGAGAGGGATCAGGGATAGACGTGGAATCCTCGGCCGGTCTTCTTGCCGAGGAGGCCGCCCTCGACCATGCGCAGCAGTATCGGCGGAGGCGCGTACTGCTGCTCCCTGAACTCCCCGTACAGCGCGTCGGCGATCGAGGCCACCGTGTCCAGCCCGATCAGGTCGGCGAGCCTCAGCGGACCCATCGGGTGCGAGCAGCCCAGCACCATCCCCTTGTCGATCACGTCGGCGGTGGCGAACCCCGTTTCCACCATCCGGATGGCCGACAGCAGGTACGGGATGAGCAGGGCGTTGACCACGAAGCCTCCCCGGTCGGAGGAGCGGATCACCTGCTTGCCGAGCGTCCCGGTGACGAACGCCTCCGCCCGCGCCAGGGGTTCGTCCTCGGTGAGCAGCGAGCCGATCAGCTCCACCAACGGCATGACGGGTACGGGATTGAAGAAGTGCACGCCGACCACCTGGCCGGGCCGTTCGGTGGCCCTCGCCATCCTGATGATCGGGATGGACGACGTGTTCGACGCCAGGATCGCGTCCGGATCCTCCACGATCTTGTCCAGGGTGCGGAACAGGTCGAGCTTGGTCGGCTCGTGCTCGGGGACGGCCTCGAAGACGATCTGCCGGTCGCCCAGATCGTAGAGGTCGCAGGTGAAGGAGACCCGCTCCAGCGCCTCGCTTCGCTCCGTCTCGGTGATCGTCGCCTTGCGCAGCCCGCCGTCGAGGGATCTCAGCAGCCGCTGCCGTCCCCGGTTCATCGAGGCGCCGCTGGTGACCGCGACCCGCACGTCCAGCCCCGCGCGGGCGCACACGTCGGCGATACCCGAGCCCATCAGCCCGCATCCGACGATACCGACCCTGTGGATGTCGCTCATCTCGTCTCCAGACGTGTGGTCGCCGACCAGCGAAGCAGGCTCGTTCCCATCGACATGCCGCCGCCGAAACCGGCGAGCAGCACCAGGTCGCCGTCGCCGAGCATGCCCGCCCTGTTGGCCTCGTCGAGCGCCACCGGCACCGAGGCACTCCCCATGTTCCCGTAACGCTCCACGGTGCGCGGGGTGTGCGCGCCGGTGAGCCCGCAGCGTTCCACCAGTTCGTCGAGCAGCGCCCCGTTGGCCTGGTGCGGCACGAAGGCGTCGACCTGGTCGAGGCTGTACCCGGCACCGACCACCAGCCTTTTCAGCGCGGGCGGGACGTTCTCCATCACGAAGTCCCGTACCCCGCGGCCGTCCATCCTGAAGTAGTGCTCGCCGGCCGCGACGGTTTCGTGCGAGGTCGGGAACCTGCTGCCCCCGGCTTTGACGCTGATGAGCCCGCTCGCCTCGCCCCGGCTGGACAGGTCGCAGGCGATCATCCCGTACGGCTCGGGCACCATGCCGACCAGGGCGGCGCCGGCGCCGTCCCCGAAGAGCACCGAGGTGCGGCGGTCGGTGAAGTCGACACAGCGCGTGTAGAGGTCCGCGCCCACCACGAGCGCGTACGTGTCGGGCTGGAGCGAGAGCAGGGCCTTCGCCAGGGCGAGGCCGTACACGAACCCGCTGCACACGACGTTGATGTCGAAGCAGGCGGCGCCGTAGGCGCCGAGCGCGTTCTGCACGAGGTAGGAGGTGGGCGGTTGCGGGTGGTCACCCGTCGAGGTGGAGACGATGACGTAGCCGATGCGGTCCACATCGATGCCTGCCTGCTCGATCGCGCTCATCGCGGCCCGCGCCGCGAGGTCCGAGGTCGCCTCGTCCCGCGCGGCGTACCGCCGGAAGGAGATCCGGGTCTTGCGCAGTATCCATTCCGGGGTGACACCGACTCGTTCCGCGACCTGCGCGTTGCCGACCTCTTCCTTCGGAAGATACGAGCCGGTCGCCAGGATTCCGGCGGTTCGCCCGGCCACGGTCGCCTACACCTTTCCGGCGAGGAGGGGCGCGTCGCGCCGGGCCGACGGGTCTCGCAGCGGGTTCAGCCTCTCCTCGCCGATCCTGGCCCGCAGTTCGGGATCGGTCACGCCGAGACCGGGCTCGGGGGCCATGCACAGCACGCCCACCTTGCCCAGGTGGGTGTTGGTCTGCACCAGCCGGGCGGCCTCGGCGACCTCCGTGAGCGGGTACGACGACGACAGGGTCGGCATCAGCTTGCCGAGTTCGAACAGCCGCAGGCACTCCCACATCTCCTGCATGTTGGCCGCGTGGCTGCCGACGATGCGCTTGAGGTTCATCCAGAGGTAGCGGTTGTCGAACTGGTGCTGGTAGCCCGTGCTGGAGCCGCAGGTGACGACCGTGCCGCCGCGGCGGGCCACGAACACCGAGATCCCGAACGTGGCCCGTCCGATGTAGTCGAAGACGATGTGCGGGTCCCCGCCCGCCCGCTCCCGGATGATCTTCCCCAGGCGCTTGCCCAGTTCGACCGTCCGCTCCGGGCTGCTGGGGGCGTCGCCGCCCATTCCGATCTCGCCGCGGTTGATGACGATGTCGCAGCCGAGCCGTTCCAGGGCCGCGGCCTTCGACGCGGAGCCGACCACCCCGACCGGGATGCCGCCGCCGTTCTTCACCATCTGCACGGCGTATCCGCCGAGCCCGCCGGTCGCGCCCCAGATGAGGACGATGTCGCCCTGCTTCATGTCCGCCCCCTGGCGGCTGACCAGCATGCGGTAGGCCGTACCCGCGCACAGCGTGATGCTGGCGGCCTCCTCCCAGGTGAGATGGGCGGGTTTGGGGATCAACTGGCTGGCACGCGCCACCGCGTAGTGGGCGAGCGCGCCGAAGTTCGTCTCGTAGCCCCAGGCGCGCTGCTCGGCGCCGAGCATGCCGTCGCCGTGCGTCGCCGGCTCCTGGTCGTCGGTCTGGATCGGGCTCACCACGACGCGGTCGCCTACCCGCCAGCGGCGCACCCCGACCCCGGTCCGCACGACCACCCCGGCGCAGTCGGAGCCCACGACGTGATACGGAAGGTCGTGCCTGGTCGCGAACCCGCCGGTGGCGCCGAACCGCTTCAGGAAATTGAACGTCGGCAGCGGCTCGAAGATCGACGACCAGACCGTGTTGAAGTTGATGGAGCTCGCCATCACCGCGATCAGGACCTCGTCGGGTGCGAGCTCGGGCATCGGCACCCGCCCGACGCGCATCGATTTGCGCACGTCCTTGTCCTCGATGCCGGTGAACATGTCGACGTCCTCGATCCGCAGGTGGGCGGCGAGGTAGTCCTCCGGTACCGGGGTCCGCGCCAGTTGGTCGGGGGACGCCCCACCGAGCACGGCCTCGGCCACCGGATCCGCGGTGAGGGCCGCCGGGGTCGTCCGGCGTGGGAAGGGCAGGTCGGGGGAAACGGCGTTCATCGGAATCCACCGGCTCCTTTCGGTGTGGTGGGTCTGCCTGCGGTGACGGCCCTCTGCGGGCGAGCCCGTCTTTGGCCCTGAAGTGGTCTTGCCGCGACGGTCACGGGACTCGGGGGAGAGATCGGAGGAGAGTTTCAGAGGGGGATGTTCCCGTGTCGGCCACGTTGGGCCGGGGCGGCGGCGAGGGCCTCGGCGATCCTGCGCCGGGTCTCCACCGGGTTGATCACCTCGTCGACGACGCCGAGGGAGAGCGCGCGGTTCACCCCTCCCGCCGTACGGACGTGCTCGTCGACGAGCCGCAGCCGCAGCGCCTCGCGTTCGTCGTCAGGGGCGGCGGCGAGCCGCTTGCGGTGCAACACGCCGACCGCGGCCTCCGCGCTCATCACCGCGACCTTCGCGTCCGGCCAGGCGAACACCGCGGTGGCGCCCAGGGACCGGGAGTTCATCGCGATGTACGCCCCGCCGTAGGACTGGCGGGTGACGAGCGTGACCCGCGGGACGACCGCCTCGGCGAAGGCGTGCAGGAGCTTGGCCCCGCGCCGGATCACCCCGCCCCACTCCTGCCCGACACCCGGCAGGTAGCCCGGCACGTCCACGACGACCACCAAGGGCACCCCGAACGCGTCACACATGCGAACGAACCTGGACGCCTTCTCCGCGCTCAGCGAGTCGAGGCAGCCGCCCTTGCGCAGCGGGTTGTTGGCGACCACGCCGACCGACCCCCCGGCCAGCCGGCCCAGGCCGACGACCACGTTCGCCGCCCAGCGGGGCTGCATCTCCACGAAGGGCACGCCGGGGTCGAGGATCTCGCGCAGCAGAGGGTGCACGTCGTAGGCCCGGCGAGGGTTGTCCGGCAGCAGTGCCCGAGGGTCCGCTCCCTCGTGCACCGCGGTGACGTCGAAGCCGGAACGGCGGGCGAGGAGGTCGACGGTCCGGCGCGCCTGCTCGTAGGCCTCGGCCTCGGAGGCGACCACCACGTGCGCCACACCGGACTTGCTGCCGTGCGCGACGGTTCCGCCCAGGGACTCCATGTCGATCTGCTCACCGGTGACGGCGCGCACCACGTCGGGTCCGGTCACGAACATCCGGCCGGCCTCCGCCATGATCACCACATCGGTGAGCGCGGGCCCGTACGCGGCGGCGCCCGCCGCCGGGCCGAGGACCACCGACACCTGGGGCACCCGGCCGGAAGCTCTGGTCATCGCGGCGAACATCCGGCCCACGCCGTCCATCGACTCGACGCCGTCGGCCAGCCTGGCGCCACCGGAGTGCCACAGGCCGATCACCGGTGCCCCCTCCAGCAGGGCCGTGTCGATGGCGTTCACGACCCTGGCGCTGCCCGCGGCGCCCATCGCGCCGCCCATGTCGGTGGCGTCGGTGCAGTAGGCGATCACGTCGATGCCCGAGACGCGGCCCCGCACGGCGGACACACCGCTCCCGTCCGCCTCGTGCAGCGGGATCAGGGAGTCCGGGTCGAGCAGCCGTGCCAGGCGGACGGCCGGTGCGCGCTGGTCGAGCTCGGGCTCTCGCTGGACGAGTTCCGGTCCCCGCTGAGTGCTCGGATAGCCGGCGGTCAGTGCCATAATCCATTCCCAAGAAAAGTCGACACGGTGAAGGGCGTTTTTCCTTGCACGTGGGGCACCCCCATCGAAATCAGGTACGGGCGCGATCGGCGGCCGGCGGCCAGGAGGTTTCGCAGTCACCGCCACAGGGGTTCGCAGTTTTTACCCGGCATGTGGAGGAAACGTTATATGTCGTCCAGGTGAGCACCAACCCTTATCGCACCCCTAACGGATTGTCCATCCGAATGGCCGTGCCGCGCCGGTCGCGCGGTGCCGGATCCTTCCGCGGGACCGGTCGGGGAGACCGAGCCCTCCGCGAGTGCACGTCAGCAGCCCCGGGTGGAGATGTCGGCACCTGTTCGCAGATCAGGAGCGTGCGGAGTTTTCGCCGATGACCGGTCCGGCGCGGACGCCGTGATCTGAACGGTCCCGCGCACCTCGTTAAGGGGCAGGTAGGGGTTGTCCCGCGCGGTGCCGCTGACAACCATGAACGGTGTCAACAAGAAACGGCGCCGGACGTGTGATCCAGTTCGCCGAGCCTCTGTGAAACACGTCCATCCCCTTCCGAAGGCAGGCGGCGGAAAGGCAGGGCGCGGGAGGGGCCGGCGCGGAACACGTTTCCGGGAATGCGGGTTCACGGTGAATTCGCATTCAACCGGGCGTGATTTCACGATGCGCGTTCCGATGGTGCGAGGAAAATCTTCGGTGACATCCGGAGAGACCGAGTGCGGTTTTTCTGCGTGTGGTCAGAGGCTTCGCGGGCCCGCGCGTGTTCCCCGGCAGATGGCAGGCTCCCAGAAAGGTTCCGGACATGGAGATCCACCAGCTTGAGGTGGACGGCTCGTTCCTGATCAGCCCCCAGATCTTCACGGATGACCGAGGGCTGTTCCTGGAGGTCTTCAACCAGCCCGCGTTCCACAAGGCCATCGGTCACCCGCTCTCGGTCGCCCAGGTCAACTGCTCGCTGTCCCGGCGCGGGACGATCCGCGGGTTGCACGCGACGGCCCTTCCCGGCCAGGCCCGCTACGTGACCTGCGCGCAGGGGGCCATCGTCGACATCCTCGTCGACATCCGGGTCGGCTCGCCCACGTACGGCAACCACGTCGCGGTCACGCTGAGCGCCGAGAACCGCCAGGCCCTCTACCTGGCGGAGGGCCTGGCGCACGGATTCGCCCCGCTGACCGAGCACGCCACGGTCGTCTACCTGTGCTCCAGCACCTGGTCACCCGAAGGCCAGATCCAGATCGACCCGCTGGACGAGGAACTGGCCCTGCCCTGGCCGCGGGGGCAGCGGCTGCTGCTGTCGGACAAGGACCGCGTGGCCCCCTCGCTGCGGGAGGCCGCCGAGTGCGGCATGTTGCCGACGTACGCCGACTGCAAGGCCAGGTACGCGGAACTCGACGGCCTCGGTGACCTCGACGAATACGCCTTCACCGGATGAAACCCCGCAAAGCCTGGAGCCAGCGATGATCCCACTGTTCAGCGTGTCGATGTCCGCCGACGCCCCGGCCGCGGTCGCCCAGATCCTGGGCAGCGGCAGGATCGGCCAGGGGGCCAAGGTCGAGGAGTTCGAGAGAGCCCTGGGTGCGGCCATCGGCAACCCCAGGGTGGCCACCCTCAACAGCGCCACGGCCGGCCTGCACCTGGCGCTGCGCCTGGTCGCCGGCGACGGCGGGCCCGGCGGCGACCCCGAGGGCGAGGTGCTGTCCACGCCGCTGACCATGGAGGCCACCAACTGGGCGATCCTGGCCAACCGGTTGCGCATCCGCTGGGTCGACGTCGATCCGGCCACCCTCAACGTCGACCTGGACGACCTCGCCCGCAAGATCTCGCCCAGGACGCGCGCCATCATGGTCGTGCACTTCGCCGGCTACCCGGTCGACCTCGACAGGCTGGAGGAGATCCTCGACGAGGCCGAGGCCAGGTTCGGGTTCCGGCCGGCGGTGATCGAGGACTCCGCGCACGCCTGGGGCGCCACCTACCGGGGCAGGCCGCTCGGCAACCACGGCAACATCTCCGTCTTCAGCTTCCAGGCCATCAAACACCTCACCTCGGGCGACGGCGGCGCGATCGTGCTGCCCACCGACGAGGCGCACGAGCGCGCCCGGCTGCTGCGCTGGTTCGGCATCGACCGCACCGCCGACCGGCTCCGCAACCCGCCCGACGTCCTGGAGTGGGGCTTCAAGTTCCACATGAACGACATCAACGCCTCGATCGGCCTGGCCAATCTCGCGGGCGTCGACCGGGTCCTGGCCAGGCACCGGGAGAACGCCGCCTTCTACGACAGTGAGCTCGCCGGGATCCCGGGACTGGAGCTGACCGAACGGGCGGGCGACCGGGAGTCCTCCTTCTGGATCTACCCGATGAAGGTCGAGGACCGCGAGTCGTTCATGAAGCGCATGGACGATGCCGGGATCATGGTCAGCAACGTGCACGAGCGCAACGACCTGCACACCTGCGTGCGTGAGTACTCGGCGCTGCTGCCCAACCTCGAACGCGTCGCCCCGCGCGTCGTGTGCGTCCCCGTCGGCTCGTGGGTCACCGACGAGCAGCGCGGCCACATCGTCGACACGATCAGGAAGGGGTGGTGACGCCCCCGTCACCCGGGCGGCCGGGTGCCCGTCCGCCCGGAGAGCCGGACGCGCGAGGGCACCGGACCCCCGGAAACCACCGGGAGCGGGAAGGCGCCCGTCGCGCCTCGGGCCCGGAGTCCGTTCCCGGCACGCCGATCCGGTGAGGGAGGTTCACATGTCCACAGCCCCCAGCGCCAAGGGAACCGTGCCGTTCGGTGAGCACCGGACCTGGTACCGGGTGACCGGCACGCCCAACTCGGGGCGGCCGACCGTGGTCGCCCTGCACGGAGGCCCCGGCAGCACCCACGACTACCTGGTCGGCATGGCGGTGCTCGCCGAGTCGGGATGGCCCGTCGTCCACTACGACCAGCTGGGCAACGGCGGCTCCACCCACCTGCCCGACGCGGGCACTGACTTCTGGACGCCGCAGCTCTTCCTCGACGAGCTGGACAACCTGCTGCGACGGCTGGGCGTGGACGGTGACTACGTGCTGTTCGGCCAGTCGTGGGGCGGCCTGCTCGCGGCGAAGCACGCCTCCGCCCGGCCGGCGGGCCTGCGCGGTCTGGTGGTCGCCAACGCCCCCGCCTCGTATCCGCTGTGGCTGAGCGAGATGCGGGTCCTGCGCGACAGGCTGCCGCCCGGCGTCGACGACACGCTGCGCGAGCACGAGGCCGCGGGCACGACGGACTCCAAGGAGTACTTCGACGCCATGATGGTCTTCTACAACAGGCATGTCTGCACGCTCCGGCCATGGCCGCGCGAGTTCGTCGCCACGTTCATGGAGATCTACAACGATCCCACCGTCTACTACGCGATGAACGGGCCCAGCGAGTTCCACGTGATCGGCTCGCTGCGGGACTGGGGGGTCGTCGACTGCCTGCCCGACATCGAGGTGCCCACGCTGGTGATCTCCGGGCGGCACGACGAGGCCACTCCCGCCACGGTCCGGCCGTACGCCGAGCTCGTCCCCGGCGCGCGCTGGGAGATCTTCGAGGACTCCAGCCACACTCCGCACCTGGAGGAGCCGGAGCGCTTCATCGCGGTCATGATCGAGTTTCTCAAGAGTTTGGAATAGCGATATGGAGACCGGCGCCAAGGCCGTCACGGCGATCGTCTTTCCCGGTATGGGCCCCACCAGGTTCGCCGACGTCGCCGGGTTCATGCTCGACAACCCCTCGGCGCGGCGGCTGGTCGCCCTCGCCGACGACGCGCTCGGCTACTCGCTGGTCGACCGCTTCCGCGACTCGGGAGACGACTACACGGAGGCGGCCCAGGTCGCGTTCATGGTGAACTGCCTCGCCCTGGCCGACTGGGCGGAGCGGGAGCTCGGCGTCGAGCCCGAGGTGTGCGCGGGACCCAGCTTCGGAGGCAAGGCCGCCGCGGCCTACTCGGGCGCGCTGTCCTTCGAGGACGCCGTGCGCGTGACCGCGGGGCTGGCCCGCGTCACCGAGGACTACTTCGGCCGCGAGCACACCGACGTCGTCACCCACTCCTTCGTCCGCGTCCCCGAGCCCGCGCTGAAGGAGGTGCTGGCGGAGCTGGACGCGGGGAACGAGTGGTACGACCTCTCCTGCCGCATCGACCACGACTTCCACATGCTGTCCCTGCGCGAGCGGCGGGTCGAGTGGCTGCAGGGGCGGGTGCGCTCCCTCGGGGGTCTCTCCCTCTACACCATGCGCCCCCCGATGCACTCGGCCGCGTTCGAGCCGCTGCGACGCAGGGCCGCGGAGGAGGTTCTCGACGGCCTGCGTTTCGCCGATCCGCGCCTGCCGGTCGTCGACGACCACGACGGGACCGTGCTGAGGACGGGGGAGGCGGTGCGGACGATGCTGCTGGACGGCTTCGTCCGAGCGCTGCGCTGGCCAGAGGTGGTGGCCACCCTTCGGGAGCTCGGCGTGGCCAGAGTCTGCGTCGCCGGGCAGGACAGCCTGTTCGGGCGGGTGCCCGTCACGACGAGGAACTTCACGGTGGTCCCGGTGAATCCCCGGGTGGCGACGATGCCGCAGCCGGTGCGGCGCTCAGGTGCGTGAGGGGGCCCGCGGATCCGCGGGGAGGTGTCCCGCGGGCACCCTCGGTCAGGTCACCGGTCAGGCGACGGGTCTGAACATCCCCGACAGCGCCTTCCAGAGCGTCCCCGGCGTCTCGAAGGTCTCCATGGTCAGCGCCTCGTCCCTGAACCTCACCCCGTACTCCTCCTCCAGCGTGGCCAGCAACTCGACGATGCCGAGCGAGTCCAGCCCGAAGTCGGACAGGCCGGTGTCCTCCCGGATCCTCTCGTCGGCGGGCAGAAAGGGGAGCTGCCTGCGCAGGGTTTCCTCGAAACGATCGTCCCACATGGCAATCGATTTCCCTTCTCAAGGAGAGTCGCGATGAGCGGGCGTGCGAAAAGGAGGGGCGGGGCCGTGGTTCGCGGAATTCGCCGTCGAAGTCGGTGCCCGCACCGGGCGACGCTGTGGAATCAGCCCTTCCGTTGTTGAATCTAGCGCGCGTGCGCTTCGATGTCCATCGAGCCGGCCGGAATTAATTTAATTGTCCCCGCGCTTTCCGTGAAGCGTATCCGAATAACTACGGATACTCGTCGAGATCTTAGGATGGAAATGAACGGAGAAAGCTCGCACGCCCTCTACGCGCGTTTCCTGCGCGGCCTGGAGGTGTCTCCGGGACGGGCGGCCTTCCGTGTCGACGGTGCCGTCGCCACCTACGCCGAGGTCCACCGTTCGGCGCTGCTGTGGGCCGGGGCGCTGCCACTCCTCACCCCCTCCCCGCTCGGGGCCGTCGGGGTGCTCGCCGCCAAGGGGGCCACCTCCTACACCGGCATCCTCGCCGGACTGTTCGCCGGGGCGACCGTCGTGCCGCTGCAGCCGGACTTCCCCGCGGCCCGCACCCGGCAGATGATCGAGGCCGCGGGGGTCTCCACGCTGATCGTCGACGGCCGTGGCAGGGCGCGAGCCGCCGAGCTGCGCGAGGCGGGGCTGGACGTCGAGGTTCTCGAACCGGCGATCACCTCCTTCGATCCGGAGTGCGCGCTCGCGCGTCCGCGTCCCGTCGCCCCCTCCGACGTCGCGTACGTGCTGTTCACCTCCGGCTCCACCGGGCGCCCCAAGGGGGTGCCGATCACCCACGGCAACACCGCTCACTACTTCGACCTCCTCGACGCGCGCTACGACTTCACCCCGGACGACGTCTTCTCGCAGACCTTCGACCTGACCTTCGACTGCGCGATGTTCGACCTGTTCTGCGCCTGGGGCGCCGGGGCCACGGCGGTCGCCGTACCGCCGCACGCCTACCGGGACCTGCCGGCCTTTTTGCGGCAGCAGGGCGTCACGGTGTGGTTCTCCACGCCGAGCGCCATCTCCATGGTCCGCAGGACGGGCCGCCTGGAGCCGGGCACGATGCCCGACCTGCGCTGGAGCTTCTTCGCCGGCGAGGCGCTGAAGTGCGCCGACGCCGCCGACTGGCAACGGGCGGCGGGCGCCTGCGCGCTGGAGAACCTCTACGGGCCGACCGAGCTCACCATCACCATCGCCGGTCATCGCTGGGACCAGGAGACCTCCCCGGCTCTGGGCGTGAACGGCATGTCGCCGATCGGAACCGTCAACGACGGGCACGACCACGTGCTCCTGGACGACGAGGGCCGGCCCGCCGAGGTCGAGGGCGAACTGTGGATCACCGGGCCGCAGACCACCCCCGGCTACCTCGACCCCGCCGACGACGACGGCCGGTTCGTCGAGCGCGACGGGCGCACCTGGTACAACACCGGCGACCGGATCCGCCGGGCGGCCAACGGCGAGCTGGTCTACCTGGGCAGGGCCGACGCGCAGGTGCAGGTGCAGGGCTGGCGGGTGGAGCTCGCCGAGATCGACCACGCCGTGTGCGGCTGCGAAGGGGTCGACGACGCGGTGACCGTGAGCAGCACCATCAACGGCGTCACCGAGCTCGTCGTGTTCTACACCGGGACGCCCTCGCGCCCGGCGGACCTCGCCGCCGGGCTCCGCCGGGTCCTGCCGCCGGGCATCGTCCCCCGCCACTACCGGCACATGGACGAGCTGCCGCTGAACCCCAATCGCAAGGTCGACCGTGCGGGCCTGCGCGACCGGGCCACCACCGTGCTCGCCGGTGCCGGCCGGTCTGTGTGACGGTTGCCGGAAACGGCGCGACCCATGGATACGGAATTTCACCCGTCAGGTCCTGCAGCGCCACACCCAATGGCGCCCAGGACAGCGAATGTGTTCTCCTGGAAGCCGCCTCGGAAAAGGGTGCCGAGCATGCGTGGATGATCTCGGAATCCTTTAGGGGGGCGTAGGGGTGTGGGGTCCGGGGAGTGCCGGGGTAACGTTTCCATGTATTTGTTCGGCTCCCACTTATTGAGTAAGTGGTGTGAGAGCCGGAGTGAATTCTTTTTTCATTCAGGAACGGGAGAGTCGCGTTGGAAGGCTTGGTACCCGGGACACCGCCACTGCGGTCGGATCTCCTGCACCACCTGCTGGACGACGCCGCGGCCGCGGGCCCGGCCGAACCCGCGGTCCGCGACTCGCGGGGCGCGTGGAGCTACCAGCGGGTCGTCGAACTCAGCCACGCCTTCGACGGCTGGCTGGCGGACCGGGGGGTGATCCCCGGCGACCGGGTGATCGTCCAACTCCCCAACCGGCGTGAGGTGGCCCCCATCGTCTACGGCGTCTCCAGACGCGGCGCCGTCCTCGTGCCGCTGAACCCCGGCATGAAGTCCTTCCACCTGGGATCGGTCCTGAAGGACTCCGAACCCGCGCTGGTCATCGGGACCGGGAGCTCCGGGGAGACCGTGCGGGAGACCGGCACCGAGGTGCCCGTACACGACATCGACGAGATCTGGGCCGAGGTGGAGGAGCGGGCCGGCCGGCCCGCCGAGCGCGAGCCCGTCAAGATCTTCCCGGAGGACGTGGCGATCCTCATCTACACCTCGGGCAGCACCGCCGCGCCCAAGGCCGTGGTCTGCCCGCACGCCCGGGTCACCTACGCCGCCTCCGCCATCAACGCGGTGCTCGGCTACCGGCGAGGCGACGTGGTCTTCTGCCGCCCGCCGATGTCCTTCGACTACGGCCTGTACCAGATCTTCCTGTCCGCCCTCGGTCACGCGGAGCTGGTGCTGGCCGGTGACGAGCCGGACCTGGTGCTGCTGCGGCAGATCCGCGAGTGCGGAGCCACGATCGTCCCGGTCGTCCCCTCCCTGGGCGGGATGATCGCGACCCTGGCCAGGCGCGCCCCCGGCTCCGCGCCCACCGTGCGGATGTTCACCAACACCGGGGCGGCGCTGCCGACCGCGACCATCGACAGCCTGCACGAGTCGTTTCCCGGCGCGCGGGTGGTCCGGATGTACGGCATCACCGAGTGCAAGCGCGTCACCATCATGGAACCGGAGCTCGACACCGAGCGTCCCGGCGCGTCCGGCAGGCCGCTACCGGGCACCCGGGTGCTCATCCTGGACGGCGAGGGCCGCCCGGTGCCCCCGGGGGAGGTCGGGGAGATCGTCGTGGCCGGGCCGAACGTGATGGCCGGCTACTGGCGCGACCCCGTCCTGACCGCGCGCGCCTACCGCCCCGACCCCGACACCGGCGAGGTGCGCCTGCACACCGGCGACTACGGACGGCTCGACGAGGACGGCTACCTCTACTTCCAGGGGCGACGAGACGACATGTTCAAACGCAAGGGCACCCGGATGAGCACGGTGGAGATCGAGGCCGCCGCGATGGACATCCCCGGCGTCACGGCGGCGGTCGCGCTGCCCCCCGACGAGCACCGCGACCTCGTCGTGTTCGTGGAGGGTGACCTGCCCTCCCACGTGGTGCTGCGCGAGCTGGCCAGGCGGCTGGAACCGCCGAAGGTGCCCGCCGCCTGCCACGTGCTCGACAGGTTCCCCCTCACCCTCAACGGCAAGAACGAGCGCAAGCGGCTGGCGTCGCTGCTGGAGGAGAGCGCGCGATGACGCGGAACGCGGACCTCGTCGCCAGGTACGGCTCCCCGCTGTACGTCTACGACCTCGACCGTGTCACGGCCGCCCGTGACTCCCTGCTGTCCTCGCTTCCCGAGGGCTTCGAACTCTTCTTCTCCTTCAAGGCCAACCCGCACCCGCAGATCGCGCGGGCGCTGCGCGGGGACGGTGAGCGCGGCTGCCTGGCCGAGATCAGCTCGACCGGAGAGCTGACCGCCGCGCTGGAGGCCGGTTTCACCGGCCCCGAGATGCTCTACACCGGGCCGGGCAAGACCCACGAGGAGCTGGAGGTCGCGATCGGCGCCGGGGTCACCTCGTTCTCCGTGGAGTCGCCGAGCGACCTGCGGCACGTGGGAGAGGTCGCGACCGGGCACGGCGTGGTCGCCGACTGCCTGCTGCGCGTCAACAGCGCCACCTCAAGCGCCGCCACCAGCATCAGGATGACCGGCACGCCGTCGCAGTTCGGCATCGACAGCGAGACGCTGCCGGAGCTGATGCCCGAGCTGCGCGCGGTGCCCGGCACCCGGCTGTTCGGGGCCCACCTGTTCTCACTGAGCAACGCCAAGGACGAGGAGAGCCTCGTCGGCGAGTTTCGCCACACCATCTCCGTCGCCGCGCGACTCCGGCGGGAGGTGGGCCTGCCCGTCCACCTCCTGGACATCGGCGGGGGATTCGCCGCCCCGTACCTCTCGCCGGGAGAGCGGCCCGCCTACCCCAACCTCCGCGCGGAGCTGGAAGGAATCCTCGACGAGGAGTTCCCCGACTGGCGCCGCGGCGTCCCTCGGATCGCCTGCGAGTCAGGCCGTCACCTGGTCGGCGACTGCGGGGAGCTGCTGTGCACCGTGGTCAACATCAAGGAGAGCCGGGGCCGCAAGTTCGTCATCCTCGACGCGGGCATCAACACCCTCGGCGGCATGTCAGGACTGGGCCGGCTGTTGCCGGTGTCGGTGCGGCTGGAGGAGACCGACCCCGCCGAGCGGGAGGTCGCGACCCTGGCGGGGCCGTTGTGCACGCCGGGCGACGTGCTCGGCAAGAACGTGCCGCTACCGGTGCTCAAGGTCGGCGACGTGGTAAGCATCCCCAACGCCGGCGCGTACGGGATGACCGCGAGCCTGCTGATGTTCCTCGGGCGCCCCGCGCCCACCGAGGTCGTCGTACGCGGCGGCGAGGTCGTGTCCGCCTCGCGCGTCGAGTTCACCAGGAAATACGACTGAGATCCCACCGGCCCCGACCTCAGTGGCCCGAGCCCCTGCCGGGCCCTGACCTCGGCGGCACGAGCCCCGGCAGGGCGGAGCGGCGGGGCCGTCCGGCGCGGACCCGCGGTGGTCTCCGCCGACTTCGAAGACCTATACGGCTTTTCACACGACGTGGAGTGGACCGATGAGCGAGTCCGAGCAGTTCGTTTCCAGCACCTCCGACGTGGCGGGCGGCAGGCAGGGAGAACCTTCGGCGTTCGCGTCATCCCTCGCGGACCTGCCCGTCGAGCGGCGGCTCGGCTTCCTGGTCGGGCTCGTGCACGACCTGACCGTCGAGATCCTGGGGAACATGCTCCCGTACGCGCCGGAGGAGGTGAACCCCGACCAGGCGTTCAGGGAGATGGGCTTCGACTCGCTCGCCGCCGTCGAACTGCACGACCGGCTGGCCGAGAGGATCGGCGCGGAGCTGCCGATGACGATCGCCTTCGACCACCCCACCCCGGCGGCCGTCGCCGCCTACCTGTTCACCGAGGTCCTCGACCTGGCAGGGGAGAGGGTCTCCGAGGTCCGCGCGGCCGCCGGTTCCGACGAGCCGATCGCGATCGTCGGCATCGGCTGCCGCTACCCGGGCGGCGTCGCCACTCCCGAGGAGCTGTGGCGGCTCGTCGCCGAGGGGCGCGAGACGGTCACCGGGTTTCCCACGGACCGTGGGTGGGATCTGGGCCGGCTGTTCGACGACGATCCGGCGAAGTCCAACACCAGCTACGCGCGCGTGGGGCACTTCCTGCACGACGCCGCGGAGTTCGACCCCGACTTCTTCGGGATCAACCCGCGCGAGGCCGAGGCGATGGACCCGCAGCAGCGCCTCCTCCTGGAGACCGCCTGGGAGGCCTTCGAACGAGCCGGTATCGACCCGCGTTCGCTGAAGGGCAGCCAGACCGGCGTGTTCATCGGCGCGGAGCCGCAGGACTACGGACCCCGCCTGGACAAGGCGCCCAGGGAGATCGAGGGATACCTCGTCACCGGCAACGCCACCAGCGTGGTGTCCGGCCGGATCGCCTACGCCCTCGGCCTGGAGGGTCCGACCCTCACCGTCGACACCGCCTGTTCCGCCTCCCTGGTCGCGATCCACCTCGCCTGCCAGTCGCTGCGGACCGGCGAGACCTCGCTCGCCCTCGCCGGCGGCGTGACCGTGATGTCCACCCCCGGTACCTACACCGCGTTCAGCCGGCAGGGCGTGATCGCCGCCGACGGCCGCTGCAAGGCGTTCTCCGCCTCCGCCAACGGCACCGGCTTCTCCGAGGGTGTCGGCGTCATCGTGGTCGAACGGCTCTCGGACGCGGTGCGCGCCGGGCACCCGGTGCTGGCGGTCATCCGTGGCTCGGCGATCAACCAGGACGGTGCCAGCAGCGGGCTGACCGCGCCGAACGGCCCCTCGCAGGAGCGGGTCATCCGCCAGGCGATGGCGAACGCCGGACTGTCCAGCGGGGACGTCGACGTGGTCGAGGCGCACGGCACCGGCACCAAGCTGGGTGACCCGATCGAGGCGCACGCCCTGCTGGCGACGTACGGGCGCGACCGTGGCGACGCCCGGCCGCTCAAACTGGGCTCGATCAAGTCGAACATCGGCCACACCCAGGCGGCCGCCGGCTCGGCCGGTGTGATCAAGATGGTGATGGCGATGCGGCACCGCGTGCTGCCCCGCACCCTGCACGTCGACGAGCCCTCCCCGTACGTCAACTGGTCCGTCGGCGCCGTCGAACTGCTGACCGAGGACCTGCCCTGGGACAAGTCCGGCGCCCCGCGCCGGGCCGCGGTGTCCTCCTTCGGCGTCAGCGGCACCAACGCCCACGTGATCCTGGAGGAGTCCCCGGCCGCCGAGCGCGTCCCGGACGACGTGGGCGGCGAGGGCGGCGAGGGCGGCGAGGGCGCAGCGCCGGCCGCCGTCGCGAAGGAGCGGACCGAGCCCGCCGCGGTGCCGGTGGCGCTGTCGGCCAGGGGAGAGAAGGCGCTGCGCGACCAGGCCGCGCGCCTCGCCGCCCACGTGGAGGCCCACGAGGACCTGGGACTGGTCGATCTCGGACACTCCCTGCTGACCACACGGTCGGCGTGGGACCACCGCGCCGTGGTCGTCGCCGGGGACAGGCAGGAACTGCTCGCCGCCCTCGCCGCCCTCGCCGAGGGCGAGTCGGCCCCCGGCGTGGTCGAGGGCGTCGCCTCCGCCGGGGAAGGCCCGATCTTCGTCTTCCCCGGTCAGGGGTCCCAGTGGGCGGGAATGGCCGTCGAGTTGCTCGACTCCTTCCCCGTCTTCGCGCGGAGCATGGAGGAATGCGCGGCGGAGATCGAGACCCACGTGGACTGGAGACTGCTCGACGTGCTGCGCGGCGCACCGGACGCGCCCTCCCTGGACCGGCTGGACGTGGTCCAGCCGGTGCTGTTCGCGGTGATGGTCTCGCTCGCCGCGCTCTGGGAGTCCTACGGGGTCAGGCCGGCCGCCGTCGTCGGTCACTCGCAGGGCGAGGTGGCCGCCGCGTATGTGGCCGGAGGATTGTCGCTGGCCGACGCGGTACGCGTGATCGTGCTGCGCAGCCGGCTGTTCACCGAGACCCTGCTGGGCAAGGGCGGGGTCGCCGCGGTCGCGCTGCCCGCCGACGAGGTCGAGCGGCGGCTCGCCCGCTGGCACGGCAAGCTGTCCGTCGGCGGCAAGAACGGCCCCCGCTCCTCGACCGTGGTCGGCGACGCCGGCGCCCTGGCCGAGCTGGTCGCCGGATGCGAGGCCGAGGGCGTGCGCGCCCGCCGCGTGCCTGCCTCCTCGGTCGCCTCACACTGCGCCCAGGTCGATCCGCTGCGCGAGCGGCTGCTGGAACTGCTCGCCCCGGTCTCCCCGAAGACCGGCCACACCCCGTTCTACTCGACGGTGACCGGCGGCCTGCTCGACACCGCCGAGCTGACCGCCGAATACTGGTTCGGCAACGCCCGCTACCCGGTGGAGTTCCACCAGGTGGTCCGGATGCTGCTGGCCGAGGGACACCGCGTGTTCCTGGAGTCGAGCCCGCACCCGGTGCTCGTGATGAGCGTCCAGGACACGATCGACGAGGCCGGCGTCGACGCCTCCGCCTTCGGCTCCCTGCGCCGCGACGAGGGCGGCCCGCGCCGTTTCCTCGCCTCGGCGGCCGAGGCCCACGTCCGCGGCCTGAGCGTCGACTGGGAGCAGGCGTTCGCCCCGTACGGCCCGCGGCGGGTCGACCTGCCCACCTACGCCTTCCAGCACCGAAGCTTCTGGCTGGACGCCGACGTGTCCGGAGGCGACGTCACCTCGGCGGGGCTGGTCGCCGCCGAGCACCCGCTGCTGGGCGCGGCCGTGATGCTCGCCGACTCCGACGGGGTGCTGTTCGCCGGCCGCCTCTCGCTGCAGACCCACCCCTGGCTCGCCGACCACGCGGCCTCGGGCACCGTGCTGCTGCCGGGTACGGCGTTCGTGGAGCTGGCGGTGCGTGCCGGTGACCAGGTGGGATGCGGGGTGGTGGACGAGTTGGCCCTGGAGGCGCCGCTGCCGCTGGGGGACGACGGCGTGCAGGTACAGGTGTCGGTAGGTGCGCCCGACGGGTCCGGTCGCCGTCCGGTCGCCGTCCACTCGCGCTCGGAGAGCGCCCCGCTCGACGCCCCGTGGACCCGTCACGCGACCGGTTTCGTGACCCCTGCCGGATCTCCGGAGGTGTTCGATCTCGTCGAGTGGCCTCCGGCGAATGCGACGCCGGTGGAGGTGGACGGCCTGTACGAGCGGCTGGCGGGCCAGGGTTACGGCTACGGCCCGGTGTTCCAGGGGGTGCGGGCGGCCTGGCGGCGCGGTGAGGAGATCTTCGCGGAGGTGGACCTGCCCCAGGGCGTGGCCGCCGACGCCGGGAGGTTCGGCCTGCACCCGGCGCTGCTGGACGCCGCCCTGCACGCCGAATCGCTGCTGGAGGGCGAGCAGGAGACCGCAGGGCGCGGCGTGAGCCTGCCGTTCGCCTGGAGCGGGGTCTCCCTTTATGCCACCGGCGCCTCCGCCGTGCGGGTGCGGCTGTGGTCGGAGGGTCCGGACACCGTGTCACTGCGGCTGGCCGACACCTCAGGGGCCGCCGTCGCGTCCGTACGCTCGCTGGTCTCGCGCCCCGTCTCCGCAGAGTCGCTCTCCGCGGCCACCACCTCGCGTCACGACTCCCTGTTCCGCCTCGACTGGGCGGTGCTGCCGGTGGTGGAGACGCCGGGGGCGAGCGGGGCCGCCCTGCTCGGCCCCGACACGCACGGCCTGCGGTCGGCGGGCGTGGTGGGCGGGGAGTTCGCCGACCTGGGGTCGCTCGCGGGTGCGGACGCGGTTCCCGACCTGGTGTTCACCTCCTTCTCGGGAGCCGGGGCCGACGCGGATGTGGCGGGCGAGGCACGACAGGCCACGCGCCGGGCTCTGGGGCTGGTGCGGGAGTGGCTGGCCGAGGAGCGGTTCGGGTCGGCGCTGCTGGTGGTGGTGACCCGGGGCGCCGTCGCGACCGGGCCCGGTGAGGATGTGCGCGACCTGGCGAACGCGCCGGTGTGGGGCCTGCTGCGGTCGGCGCAGTCGGAGAACCCGGATCGCATCGTGCTGGTGGACCTCGACGAGCACGACGTGCCGGGCGCGGCCCTGCTCGCGGCCGCGGGCTCCGGCGAGCCGCAGCTGGCCGTACGGTCCGGCACGGTGCTCGTCCCCCGCCTGGCGCGGGCGGCGGGCGGGGACGGGCTCGCGGTGCCGGCGGGGGTGGCCGAGTGGCGGCTGGACGCGCCGGTCAAGGGGAGCCTGTCGGACCTGGCGCTGGTCCCGGCACCCGAGGCGGCGAGGGCACTGGAGGCCGGTGAGGTGCGGGTCTCCATCCGCGCGGCCGGGCTCAACTTCCGGGACCTGGTCGTCACCCTGGGCATGGTGCCCGAGAACGACGAGCCCATCGGCGGAGAGATCGCCGGCGTGGTGCTGGAGGTCGGTGCCGGGGTGGACGACCTGGCGCCCGGTGACCGGGTCTTCGGTCTGCTGGACGGCGCGTTCGGCCCGGTGGGGGTGACCGACCGGCGGCTGCTCGCGCCGATTCCCCAGGGCTGGACCTTCGAGCGGGCCGCGTCCGTCCCGGTGGTCTACCTCACCGCCTACTACGGGCTCGTCCAGCTCGGCGGCCTGAGCTCAGGGGAGTCGGTGCTGGTGCACGCGGGTGCCGGTGGGGTGGGTATGGCGGCGGTGCAGCTGGCGCGGTATCTGGGGGCGGAGGTGTTCGCGACGGCGAGTCCTGCCAAGTGGGGGGTGTTGCGGTCGTTGGGGCTGGATGAGGAGCACATCTCCTCGTCGCGGGATCTGGACTTCGAGGAGCGTTTCCTGGGGGTGACGGGTGGTCGCGGGGTGGATGTGGTGCTGAACTCGCTGGCGCGTGAGTTCGTGGACGCCTCCTTGCGTCTGCTGCCCCGAGGCGGCCGGTTCCTGGAGATCGGCAAGACCGACCTGCGCGCCCCCGAGGAGATCGCCACCACGTGTCCCGGAGTCGACTACATCCCGTACTCGCTGATGGAGGCGGGGTTCGACCGCCTGCGCGACATGTTGGCGGAGGTGCTTGGGCTGTTCGGGCGGGGGGTGTTGCGGCCGTTGCCGGTGCGGTCGTGGGATGTGCGGCGGGCGCCGGAGGC